>NZ_CP108109.1:7770000-7961474 GCF_036199905.1 Streptomyces sp. NBC_00223
CGGCCGACCAGCTCGACCGGCAGGTCGCGCAGGACCCAGGCCAGGCGGGTGACGTCGTAGCCGGCATCGCTCACGATCACGATGTCCGGGTTCCCGGCCTGCCACTGGCTTGCGGCGATGATCCGTTCAACGACCCCTCGGAGCTGGGCGGCGGTGACTGCGGTCGCGTCGTCCGCCGGGCCGAGCCGGACCGCGTCCAGGATCGCGGTCCAGGACGTGGCACCCGGCTCCAGAACGGCCACGAAGGAGTAGGGCCAGCCCGGAATGAACTGCGACGCAGTCTTCGCCCGGCCGTAGACGTGGCAGAACAGGCGCTCCGCCGAGCACGGCGCGTCCGAGCGAAGCCATGGCGACACGTCGACCGCCAGGACCAGGCGCCCGCTGTCGAAACGCGGCAGCGGCAGGCCGGCCAGCACCGTCCGCAATCGACCGGTGTCGATCCGGCCGTGGTTCAGGCCGCCGTACATCGCTCCGTGCCCACGACGGTGCTCGGGCAGCAGCGTCAAGTCCACCGGGGACTTCACCGCACCGTCCACACAGAGCACCGCGTCCGCCAGTTCGAACAACTCGTCGCGCCGGGCGGTCAGACACTCGTAGAAATCTCCCCGGAAGCGTGACGCTTCCGCGAACGCTTCCCTCCGAACAGCATCAGGCAGCAGACTCACCCTCACGGCCTTCGTCCCGGTCACGTGCACCTTGGTCGGAGCACAGGATCAGACGAAGGCCGCTTCCACGTCCGGCGAATCCCCACGCGGGCGAATCCGTTCGAGACGCCATTCGAGACCGTGGCACCATGTACGGCATGACGACGAACCGAAAGGTCCATGCCGCGTAGACGGCCAGGACACATCCGTGCCGGCGCTCCCGGCAGCCACCGGACCAGGGGTGCAGGGTCAGTCATCAACGGCCTGTCTTCAGGTGCACTCTCCGAGATCATCCGTCTTGAGCACACCCGCAACTATCTGCAGCCAGGCGACGTCAGCGCGGCTGTGGGCCTGTGGAAGGACTACGTCCACCAGCCCGAGCGTACACTGTGGCACGACTACGAGCGGGGCAACGTGCACTGGTACTGCTGCGGCAACCCTCTCGAAGCCCGAGCCCTCCTCGACACCGTAATGCAGGCCCTGTCACCACGAAGCACCCGCGAACTTCGAAAGATCGTCAACCGGTCAGACGCCGTCTGGAACCTTCCGTCCCCGCCCTGCGACGCGGCCGGAAGATAAAGAACAAGCTTACTGATCGTTTCAGAATGCCGTCCTGCGGAGACGCTGGCGGGCCCGCACATCGCCGTCGCCCTTGCGGTCGCCGCCTGCCGGCCCGGCCACTCGATCTACTTCATCAGCCTCGACGACATGGTCCGCCACCTCAAAGCCGCCGGGGAAACAGGGCCGGCTGATGCGCAAGCTCGGCACCTACCTGCGGTCCAGCGTCCTGGTCGTTGACGAGGTCGGCTACCAGCCGCTGGAGCGGGCCGAGGCGAATCTGGTCTTCCAGGTCATCTCCCAGCGCTACGAGAAGGGCCTGATCGTCCTGACCTCAACAAGACCTTCGGTAAGTGGGGCCAGGTCTTCGGCGACGACGTCCTCGCCACCGCGATCCTCGACCGCCTCCTGTACCACCACGAGGTCGTCTCGATCAACGGCAACAGCTACCGGCTCAAAGCCGCCTCGCCGCCATCGAACGGGACCGAGACCACGCAGCCTGACCGACCGTGGGGGGCTCACAGATCAGACCACTGGTGTCCTTCGGAGTAATCGTGCCAGCCTCGGAAAAACCACCTGGCCAGATCACTGATCCGCTCTATGCAGGCCTCGTAGTAGACCCCCGGGGTCGGCCTCGGGAAGTTCGGATGTGAGGTCCACATTGGAACCCAAGTCGCGATCTCATAGAACCCCTCAGCCAGCCACCGGTCGAGTTTCTCGTCGCCCTGGCAGTGCTCGCATGTCATCCTCATCGCTCGCTCAAGACGGGTGAGGTTCCCCCGAGATGCGGGGAATGGTGACAGCAGGTCAGATGGGTTTCATGAGAGGGGCCCTGACGATGCCTGCCCCGAGGAAGTACCCGCTGGAGTTGCGTGAGCGTGCGGTGCGGATGTACCGGGCGGCCGAGCCGAAGCCCGTGATCCGTCGCATGGCCGAGGAACTCGGCGTGCACCACGAGGCCCTGCGCAACTGGATCCGCCAGGCCGAGGCGGACGCCGGCGAACGGGACGATGTGCCGACCACTGCCGAGCGGGAGGAGCTGGCCGCCCTGCGCAAGGAGAATGCCCAGCTCAAGCGTGCCAATGAGGTCCTGCGGACGGCCTCGGCTTTTTTCGCGGCCCAGCTCGACCCGACCCGGCCCCGATGACCGCGCTCCTCGATGAGCACTCGCACCTGGGGGCCGAGCCCGTACTCCGGGAACTGGACATCCCCTCCTCCACCTACTACCGCTGGCGCCAAGCCGTGACCGAGCCGTGCGAACGGCGCCGCCAGGACGCCGGGCTGACCAGCAGGATCCGCCAGATCCACGACGAGTCCGGCGGGATCTACGGCTCACCCCGCGTGCACGCCGTCCTCAAGCGCGAGGGTGTCCATGTCGGCCGCAAGCGCGTCGAGCGGCTCATGCGCCAGGCCGGCCTGGCCGGGATCAGCCCCCGCCGGGGCAAGAGTTTCACCCGCCGGGACCCCGACGCCGAACTCGCTCCTGACCTGGTGCAACGCGACTTCACCGCGAACGGGCCGAACCGATTGTGGGTCACCGACCTCACCATGATCTCCACCCAGGAGGGGCCTTTGTGGCTATCGGCGATCCGGGACGCGTTCTCCCGCCGGGTCGTGGCATGGGAGACCTCCGCCCGCGCGGACGCCGACCTGGTCCTGACCTCGCTGGAATACGCCCTGGCCAGCCCCGAAGTCGCGCCCGGCGAACTCGTCCACCACGCGGACCACGGCACCCAATACACCTCGGTGAAACTCACAACACGCCTGGTCAGGGCCGGGATCCAGGCATCCATGGGCTCGGTCGGCGACTCGTTCGACAATGCCCTCGCGGAGAACCTGTGGATGCTGGTCAAGACCGAGTGCATCCGCGGCCGCGTCTTCGCCACCAGAGCCGAAGCAAACCTCGCGCTCTTCGAGTACATCGACGGCTTCTACAACCCCCGCCGCATCCAAAAACGGCTCGGCTACCTCAGCCCGATCGAGTACGAAGAGAAGCACTACGCCAACCGGGCGACGGCCGAACCAACGAACCTGAAACCACGTCAACCCGCCCTGACCAGCTAGTCAGCCACACCCGCACACCGGGGGAACCTCATGCCCGCCAGGGCAGGTCACGCCAGGGTGCGTCAGTCCGCAACGGACCCGCTGATCGGCATGAACACGCTCAGCCGGTAGGTGGTCGGCTGGGTCAGCCGCCCGCAGAGCGTGTCCAGCCGAACCGCTGACCAGTCGATCTGCTTGTTCCCGGCCCGAAGGCGCTGAATCTGGGCACGCCACTGCGACTCGTCCTGAGTCTCGAAGAGCACTTCCCAGCGTCCCGTTTCCGGGGCAAAGCGGGCGGCAGCCCGCCGGCGGGCCTCCCGCTGCTTCCGCTTCCTCTGCCCTGGCACTGACTCAGCATCACGGCCCGCCCACAGAAGAGCAACGTGGTTACCCGAGCATCGATCTCAGGAAGCCGGCGATCATCCGTCGGACGCACCCAAGCGGTGTGACCAGCCAGTGGAGGTCTGCGACCAGGTCCCCGCGGTACCGGCGCGGCAGGGCCCGGCGCCGGCTGATGGGGGGCGTCGGGGAACATAAGCGGACAACTGGTCGAACAGGTTCAGGGTGATCCCCCTGCCGCGCGCCTGTGGGGGGATCGTCAGGCCGTCCCAGGGGGACAGCGTCGTGGTACTCACTGGGTTCAGCTCCCGGTAGTCGTGCCGTCCGATATCGGGCACTTTCCGGAAACGCCGGGGTTTGGGCGAGCCGCAGTCCGCCGCTAAGATCCGCGGCCTTCGCGTGGATACTAGGGGCATGCGTATTGACTTCGACCCTGGTCAGACCGACAGCAGGGCCTTTTACCGACTGCTCACCTCGGTGGTGGTGCCCCGGCCGATCGCCTGGGTGTCCACGACCTCCGCGGCGGGCACGGACAACCTCGCCCCCCACAGCTTCTTCACCGTCTCCTGCGTCAGCCCGCCCGTCGTGCAGTTCACGTCGGTGGGGCGCAAGGACTCGGTGCGGAACGTCGAGGAGACCGGCCAGTTCGTGGTGAACCTCGCCCCTGAGCACCTGTTCGAGCAGATCAACGCCACGGGGACGCCCTTCCCGCGCGGCGTCAGCGAGTTCGACGAGGTCGGGATCGCGCGCGAACCGAGTCTGAAGGTGCGGCCGCCCCGGGTGGCCGCGTCCCCCGTGGCGCTGGAGTGCGAACTGCACAGCACCCTGCGGCTCGGCGACTCCACGGTCGTCTTCGGGCGGGTCGTGCACGTCGCCGTCTCGGAGGCCGCGATCGTCGACGGCCGCCCCGACGTACGGCACCTGCGCCCGCTGTCCCGGCTCGGCCGGAACGAGTGGGGAACTCTTGGCGACATCCTGGAGATCAACCGGATCCCGCTGGAGGAGTGGCCGGCGCGCCCGGGTCGCTGACCGCCGGCCCGGTCGACGCGGTCGCGGACGTACGGGCACGCGTACGCCGGGCCACCGCGGCCGCCGCCACCCCCGTCACCCCGAGAAAACCGAGCGCGCACAGAAAGACCGGCGAGGTCGGCGAGGCCGCGCGGCTGCCCGCGACCACATAGGCCGCCGTGTTGGCCGCGCTGCCCGCCGCCGTGGCCGTCAAAAAGGGCATCAGGCGGATACGGGAGACCGCCGCCGCGTAGTTCGCCGCGGCGAACGGCACCCCGGGAAAGAGCCGCATCGCCAGCGTGCTGCGGAAACCGTGCCTGCTCAGCTGCCGGTCGAGCGACAGCACGAACCTCCCGCGCAGCAGCGGCCGTACGGCGTCCCGGCCGAGGAAGCGTCCCAGCAGGAAGGCGAGCCCCGCGCCCAGTACGGTCCCGCCGATCGCCGCGGGGAGCCCGGCGTGGATGCCGTACAGCGCCCCGGCGGCGGCGTTGAGCAGCGGGCGCGGGACGAAGGCGACCGTCGCCACGCCGTACGCGACCGCGAAGACGATCACCGCGGTCGCGCCGGACGTCTGCGGCGCGAGCCCGTGCGTCGTCAGCAGCCGCTGCGGCTGCCAGGCCAGGGCGGCCACGACCGCCGCCGCCAGTACGGCGACCAGCAGGGCGAACCGCGCCCACGGCGACCACAGCAGCCGCGAGCCGCGGACGGCCAGTCGGTACGCCGGGCGCCGTCGCGCGTCCGGCCACCGGGCTGAGGCTGAGGTCGAGCCGGAGGCCGGCGGCGGGGGCACGGGCAGGGCTGAAGCTGAGGTCGAGGGTGAGGGCGGGCCGGGGATCGCGGTCGAGGGCGCGTTGACGTTCGCGTGGTCGAGCACGGGGCGAGCGTAACGGAGGCGGCGGCCGTACGGCTCCGGTCGCACGGCACTTACGCCGGCCGGACGCCGTACAGCCGGACGCCGGACGACCGGGCGGCCCACACCGCACCGCGTACGACCGGCCGGCGCTCCGCACCGCGTACGACCGGGCGGCCCGCACCGCACCGCACCGCACCGCGTACGACCGGGCGGCCCGCGCCGCACCGCACCGCGCCCCGTACAACCGGGCGCCCGCACCCCCCTCACACGGCTGCCCGAAGCCTCACGCCCGCTCCGCCGCCATCCCCTCCGCCGCGGACTCCCGCCCGATCGGCCCGCCGCCCGCGATCACCGGGGAGGGCGGCTGCGGATTGCGGCGGTCCAGGACGCCCGCCGTCACCGCGATGCCCAGGCCGATCACCGTGAGCACCGCGCCGACCAGCGCGGGCGACGTCCAGCCCCAGCCCGCCGCGATGGCCGCGCCGCCCAGCCAGGCGCCGCCCGCGTTGGCGAGGTTGAAGGCCGAGTGGTTGGAGGCGGAGGCCAGGGTGGGGGCGCGGCGGGCCTTGTTCATGACCAGCATCTGGAGCGGCGTGGTGGTGAGGAAGCCCACCGCGCCGAGGACGACCACGGCGACCGGTGCCGTCTCCTTGGACAGCGCGGCGTAACGGAAGAGGACCAGCACGACGGCGAGCGCGGCCAGCGAACCGTAGAGCGTCGGGCGCAGCGCCCGGTCGGTCAGCGGACCGGCCGCCAGCGCGCCGAGCGTCATGCCGATGCCGAAGAGGGCGAGCAGGAGGGTGACGGAGGAGTCCGCGAAGCCGGTGACCTCGGTCATCATCGAGGCGAGGTAGCTGTAGACGGCGAAGACGCCGGCGAAGCCGAACACCGCGGTGAGCAGGCCGAGCAGCACTTGGGGGTCGCGCAGGGCGCGTACTTCCTGGGCCACGCCGACGTGTTCGTCGGAGGGCAGCCGGGGGACGAGGAGCGCGAGCGTGGCCAGGGAGAGCAGGCCGACCACGGACACGACGAGGAAGGTGGCGCGCCACCCGAGGTGCTGGCCGAGGGCGGTGGCGGCGGGGACGCCGACGATGTTGGCGATGGTCAGGCCGAGGAACATCGCGGCCACGGCCCGCGCCCGCCGGTCCTCCGCGACCAGGCGGGAGGCGACGACCGCGCCGACCCCGAAGAAGGCGCCGTGCGGCAGCCCGGTGAGGAAGCGGCCGGCGAGCAGCGTGGCGTAGCCGGGGGCGACGGCGGAGGCGAGGTTGCCGATGGTGAACAGGCCCATCAGCAGCACGAGCATGCGCTTGCGCGGGACGCGGGCGCCCAGCGCGGTGAGCAGGGGCGCGCCGACGACGACGCCGAGGGCGTACGCGGAGACGAGGTAGCCCGCGGTCGGCACGGAAGTGCCGAGGTCGTGCGCGACGTTGGGCAGCAGGCCCATCATCACGAACTCGGTCGTGCCGATGCCGAAGGCGCTTATCGCGAGGGCGAGTACGGCCAGGGGCATGGAAAGGTTCCTTCGGGTACGGGGGACGGTGACGGCCGGTGGGCGGCCGAACGCACTTAGTTTACCAGCGGAACAAAGTCTCGTACCCCTTTCATTCCGGGGGATCACGGGGCAGTGAAGTTTCTCCGGCGCTCGTCTGTACGGAGGGAACGTGACGCGCCGTCACACACGCGCCGGCGCCCGCGCAGCGCGCCGGCGTGAGTTGCGGCGGTGGCCCGCCGGACGGGTGGGCGAAGCGGTCGCCGGCATTCCGGCGGGGGCGAGTCGCCACGCGGGCCGCGTCCACCGCTCGCGCGGGCGTGGCGCGTTCGGCTTGCGTGAGCCGACATTCCCACGCCGGGTACATGCTCCGGCTCGCGCCCCCGGCGCCGGCCGCGGGACGGGGTGCGGTGGCTGGGAGGATGTGAGGGTGGAGGACCAGGAAGAACCCGTACCCGTCACGCGGCCCGTCGACTTCGGGACCGCGAAACTGCTGCCCGACATCGACCGCGCCCGCGCCTGGCTGCTCACCGTGGACGGCGCCCCGCAGTCGTACGTGGACCTGGACGACCCCACGCACCTGGAGTTCGAGTACGTCCGGCGGATCGCCTGCGCACTGCGGGCCGCGTTCGCCACGCCCGTGGACGCCGTGCACCTCGGCGGCGGCGCGCTGACGCTGCCGCGCTGGCTGGCCCGGACCAGGCCCGGCTCACGGCAGCACGTCGTCGAGGCGGACCGCGCCCTCGCCGCGCTCGTGGCCGAACACCTGCCGCTCGCCGCGGACGACACCGGCATCGAGACGCGCACCGCCGACGCCCGCGCCTGGCTCGCCGCCCGCCCCGACGCGAGCGCCGACGCCGTGATCACGGACGTCTTCGGCGGCTCCCGCGTCCCGGCCCACCTCACCTCCGTCGAGTTCGCGGCCGACGCGCTGCGCGTACTGCGCCCGGACGGGCTGTACGTGGCGAACCTCGCCGACACCGCGCCCTTCCCCTTCCTCGGCTCCCAACTGGCCACCGTACGCGCGGCGTTCGGCCCGGACGCCGACATCTGCGTACTCGCCGAGCCCGGTGTGCTGCGCGGCCGCCGCTTCGGCAACACCGTGCTGGCCGCCTCCCGCCGCCCGCTCCCGGTCGACGCGCTGGCCCGGCTCTGCGCGGGCGACGCCTTCCCCGCCCGGGTCGTGCACGGCCGCCCGCTCGACCGCCTCACCGGGAGCACGCCCGTCTACGACGCCTCCGCCACACCCTCGCCCGCCCCGCCGGACGGCGCCTTCACCGTCGGCTGACCGGCGGCCGCCGTACCCGCCGCCACGGTCCGGACCGCCGGGTGCGCGCGCTCCAGCCGCCGTACGTCCGGCAGCAGCAGTACGGCCGCGGTCAGCACGACGATCAGCGCCGACGACCCCCACAGCGCCTCCGTCCGGCCGAAGGCGTCGGCCGCCGGGCCGGCCAGCGCCATCGCCAGCGGCATCATCGCCACCGAGCCCAGCCAGTCGTACGCCGAGACCCGGGACATCTTCTCCTCGGGGATCTCCTGGTGCAGGGCCAGCATCCAGCCCACCGCGAACACCTCGATGCCCACGCCCGCCGCGAACATGGACAAGGACAGCAGCCACAGCGGAAGGGCGAGCGCGAGCGCGACGGCCGGCAGGGCCATCGGGAAGACGCCGAGGGTGCCGGAGAGCAGCATGCGGCGCGGTCTCCAGCGCAGCATGACCAGCCCGCCGCAGACCGTACCGACCCCGCCGACGGCCAGCGCGATGCCCCAGGGGCCGGCGCCGCCCAGGTGCTCGCGGGAGACCAGCGGGCCGTAGACGGACTCGGACGCGCCGAGCATGCCGTTGACCACGCCGAACTGCACGACGATGCCCCACAGCCAGGGGCGCGACACGAACTCCCGCCAGCCCTCGCGCAGATCGCCCAGGATGCCGCCCGGCTTCCCCGAGCGGTCCGGACGGTCGGCGGCGGCGACCGCGAGCCGTGAGCGCAGGCTCGCGGCGAGGACGAATCCGGCCGCGTCGATCGCCAGTACCCAGCCGGGCCCGAAGGCCGCCACCAGCGCGCCGCCCAGTCCGGCGCCGCCGATGGTCGCGCCGTTCATCGACAGCCGGTAGACGGAGAACGCCTTGCCCGCGTGCGCGGTCTCGACGGTCGACAGGACCATGCCCTCGGAGGCGGGCGAGAAGAAGGCATGCGCGGCGCCGCCGATCCCGGTGAGCGCCGCCATCTGCCACAGCGGGGGAGACCCGGTCAGCACCAGGAGGGCGAACAGGCCCTGGGAGAGGGCGTTGACCGAGTTCGCGCCGACCATCACCCGCTGCCGCGGCACCCGGTCCGCGAGCGCCCCGCCGACCAGCAGGAAGACCACCATCGCCAGGGTGCGGGCGGCGGCCACCAGACCCACGTCGGTGGCGCTGCCGCCGCTCTCGATGACGGCGTAGGCGGCGGCGATCAGCGCGCCCGAGTTGCCGATGTTGGTGATGAAGGAGGCGGAGACCAGCAGCCGGTAGTTCCGGCCGGCCCAGGGCGGGAAGGCCGCCAGCCGGGCCGCTCCGCGCGGGCGGCGGCGCTGCCGCGACGACGGGGGTACGGGGGCGCGCCGCGGGGGGCCGGCCGGGTCTTTCCGCTTCACCCGGGCACTATCCCCGAGCGCCCGGCCCGGCGCCAGGGGATATCCGCCCGACGGCCCCCGCCGCCCACGCGCTCCGGCGCACGCCACCGCCCGACCGCCCGCCTTCGAGAGGACCGGCGGGCGGACCGGAGTGCGGGCCGGCGGGCGGGCCGCGTGAGGCCGCGCTACTTCTTCAGCGGGCGGATCGTGCTCTTGATCTTGTCGATCGTCGCCTCGGCCAGCTGGTCGGGCACTCCGCGGTCCGCGTACAGCACCCACACCACGAGCGACTTCGCCGGGTCGCTCTGCGCCGGGTCGACCCACGCGACCGTGTACGCCTCGCCGTCCGCCGAGCACTTGTTGGCCTTGGGGACGTCCGTCGCGGTGGCCTGCGCCTGCCAGCCGGATATGCCGTACGAGTTCTGGAACGCCTTGCTGTTCAGCGCCTTGGAGAAGGTGCCCTTGCCGTTGTCCTGGTAGCCCCAGTACGCCCACGCCGTGGCCTGCACCTCGGCGGCGTTGCGCACGCTGGTCGCGCCGTTCGCGCCCTTGGTACCGACCACCGCGCGGTCGGCCGTGCCGTTGGCCGTCTTGCACCAGTTGTGCTTGTAGTACGCGGGGGCGCTCATCGCGACGGCGGGCTTGCCGTCCTTGTCCTCGAAGCCGATCGTCATGCCCTCGCTGTCGACGCTCCAGTCCGGCGGCACGTCGAAGGCGACATTGCGCTCGCCGCGCCTGACCACCTTCCAGCCGGGGACGACCGGCTTGACGTCCATGGTGTCCGGCGCGCCGCGCGGGTTGTCCGGGTCGTCGGTCTCTGGGGCGCCGGTGTCGGTCGGGGTCGGTGTGGCGGTGGCCGAGGTAGGGGCCGTCGCGGTCGGCGTGGAGGTCGGGCCGTCCTTGGCGTCGTCCTTCTTGTCACCGTCGGTCAGATAGACCGCACCGACCACCACGGCGGCGATCACGGCGACGGCCGCGGTGATCGCGATGCCGACGGTGAGGTTCCTGCGGTCCTTGCGCGGCGGCTGCCCGCCGGGTCCGCCGGGCACGGGCGGACCCCACTGCTGCGGGGTCGGATAGCCCCCGGGCGGCGGTTGCTGCTGGTAGCCGGGCTGGGCGTACGGCGACTGCGCACCGTACGGCTGCGTCTGCTGGTACTCCGGCTGCTGCTGCGGGTAACCCGGCTGCTGCGGGTAGCCGGGCTGCGGATACCCGGGCTGGGGGGCCGGCTGCTGAGGGCCCGGCTGCTGGTATCCGGGGTGCGCGTACGGGCTGGGCTGTCCGTACGGTCCCTGCGGTTGCTGAGGGGGATTGCCCTGCGGATTCTGCTGTCCCCCGGGCTGCTGGTCTCCTGGCCACATGGCGGGAAACACTAGGGGAGCCTGGCCCGCGGTTCCACGCCGGATACCCCTACTCGCTGGTAACCTGCGGGCATGACCGAGACCTTGCCCTCCATAGGCGACATGATGGCGGCCACCGTGCCGATGGTCCGCACCCTCAACCTCCGGTTCACCGAGACCACCCCCGAGCGCGCGGTCGTCCTGCTGCCCGACCAGCCCGACTTCCACAACCATGTCGCCGGCCCGCACGCGGGGGCGATGTTCACCCTCGCCGAGTCCGCGTCCGGCGCGATCGTGCTCGCCGCGTTCGGCGACCAGCTCGGCCGTGCCGTGCCGCTGGCCGTGCGCGCCGAGATCGGCTACAGCAAGCTGGCCAAGGGCCCGGTGACCGCGACCGCGCGGCTCGGCAGGCCCGTGGCCGAGGTCGTCGCGGAGCTGGACGCGGGGGAGCGCCCCGAATTCCCCGTCGAGGTGGTCATCCGGCGCGCGGACGACGCCGAGACCGGGCGGATGACCATCGTCTGGACCCTGCGCCCGAACCACTGACCGCGCCGGCACCGCCGGTCCCGGCAGTCGGCAACGGCTGACCTGGCAGGACGATCCCGTCGGCCCCGTTCGCCGGGCCGGAAAGTCCGCGTGGTCGGTTAGGCTTCCCAGCAGTGCGCCAGGGTGCGCGCTCCGACTGTCGTCGCGGGGAGGGAACCGGCTGTGCACGTCCAGGAATGGCTCGACGGCATCCCACCGATCGCGGTCTACCTGATGGTCGGCCTGATCATCGGACTGGAGAGCCTGGGCATTCCGCTGCCGGGCGAGATCGTCCTGATGACGGCCGCGCTGATGTCGTCACAGGGGAACGTCAATCCGTGGCTGGTCGCGGTCAGCGCGATGATCGGCGCGATCGGCGGCGACTCGATCGGCTACTCGATCGGACACCGCGGGGGCAAACCCCTGCTGGAACGGCTCGGCCGAAGATTCCCCAAGCACTTCTCACCAGGCCATGTGGCCACCGCCGAGCGCTCCTTCCAGCGCTGGGGCATGTGGGCGGTCTTCTTCGGCCGCTTCGTCGCCCTGCTGCGGATCTTCGCCGGACCGCTGGCGGGCGTGCTCAAGATGCCGTACGCGAAGTTCCTCACCGCCAACGCGCTCGGCGGCGTCGTCTGGGCCGGCGGCATCACGGCCGTCATCTACTACGTGGGCGTCGTCGCCGAACCCTGGCTCAAGCGCTTCGGCTACATCGGGCTGGCCATCGCGGTCCTCTTCGGCGTCGGCTCGATGCTGTTCGTGAAGCGGCGCGCGGCCAAGATGCAGGCGGAAATGGAAACCGCGGCCGAGCCCGAGGTCGCGGCGGTGCAGGCCGGGGAGTAGGGCCCGCGCCGTATACGGTGGGCACGTGCCCGAGAATGAGAACGTGTTCTTTTCCGCGATGGCGGGCGCCGCGGCCTGGCGCCGCCGCGCGACCTCGCGTCTGGTGCACCGCGGCTGGCAGTGGGTACGGGACACGGGCGCGGTCACCGCGGACCGCCCGGGGCCGCTGCGTTTCGGCCGGATCGGCGACGGCACCCGGCTCGCCTTCCCGCAGGGGACCGTCTTCGGCGAGCCCTGGATCCACCTCGGCGACCACTGCGTCATCGGGGAGCAGGTCACCCTCACCGTCGGCCTGATGCCCGGCGGCACCGGCTTCGGCCCCGACCCCGTCATACGGCTCGGCCACGGCGTCGTCATCGGCCGGGGCAGCCATGTCGTGGCCCTGGCCCCGATCGTCTTCGGCGAGAAGGTCTACTGCGGCCCGTATGTCTACGTCACGAGCCTCAATCACTCCTACGACGACATCACCCAGCCCATCGGCGAGCAGTGGCCGCGCTCGGCGCCGGTCGAGGTCGGCAGCGGGAGCTGGCTCGGCGCGGGCTGCGTACTCCTGCCCGGCGCGACACTCGGCCGCAACGTCGTGGTCGGCGCGGGCGCCGTCGTACGCGGCGAGGTGCCCGACTACGCGGTGGTCGCGGGCGCGCCCGCCCGGATCGTACGGCGCTGGCTGCCGGAGACCCGGAGTTGGGACCCGCCGCTGCGCACCCCGGCGCCCTCGCCCTTCCCGGCGGACGTGAGCCCCGAACAGTTGCTGGACGTCGAGGAGTCCGCGGAGCCCGCCGACGCGAGCCAGGCGCCCGGCCCCCCGTGGCACGGGCCGACCCCTGGCCCGCCCGGCGTGTGAGGCCGGCGGCGCCGCGAGGGTCGGCCGGAGTCAAGCCCGCCGTGTGAGAGTGCGGCCGCCTTCCCCGCAGCGTCGGCGCACAGTCCGCGTTTGTTAGGTTCAAGCCCATGCGCGCACCGATCGGCACCTTCGAGGTCGTCCACCCCGCCACCGAACGCCGTGAGCTGCTGCCCCCGCCGGTCGCCGCCGCGGTCACCGCCGAGATGATCCTCGTCGACACCGACCCGGCCAAGGCCGACACCGCCGACTTCGTCGCCGCCTACGGCCAGGACCTGCTGGAGAAGTCCGCGAACTGCGTGGTCGTCGCGGGCAAGCGCGGCCAGGACATCACCCTCGCCGCCTGCCTGGTGCTCTCCACCACCCGTGTGGACGTCAACGGCACGGTCCGCCGCCACCTCGGTGTGCGCAAGGCGTCCTTCGCGGCGATGGACACGGCCGTGGGCGAGACGGGCATGGAGTACGGCGGGATCACCCCGGTCGGGCTGCCCGCCGACTGGCCGCTGCTGATCGACGCGGCCGTGGTCGAGGCGCCCTACCTGGTCATCGGCAGCGGAGCCCGGCGCGGAAAGCTGATCGTCCCCGGCAAGGTGCTGGCCGCGCTGCCCGGCGCGGTCGTCCTCGACGGCCTCGGCGTCTGACCGCGCCCCCGCGGCCCCCGACCGGTCCCTCGGCGCCCGCGACCCCGTACCCGCGTCAGCCCAGGCGCGGTATCTCGATCGCGGGGCAGCGGTCCATCACCATGTCGAGACCGGCCGCGCGCGTGCGGTCGTACGCCCCCTCGTCGATCACATCGAGCTGGAACCAGACGGCCTTCGCGCCCACCGCCACCGCCTCGTCGGCGACCCCGCCCGCCAGGTCGGAGTTGACGAAGACGTCCACCACGTCCACTGGGAAGGGGATCTCCGCCAGCGAGGCGTACCCCTGCTCCCCGTGCACGCTCTCCGCCTTCGGGTGGACCGGCACGACCCGCTTGCCGAAACGCTGGAGCACCGAGGCCACGCCGTACGCGGCCCGCGCGGTGTTGTTCGACAGGCCGACCACCGCCCAGGTGTCGCCCGTGCCGGTCAGGATCTTCCGTACCGTCTCCGTGTCGCCGTACACGCCGTCCTCCAGCCCTTCGCGGCCGCTCGTCGCCGGCCGCCCTCGCCTGTCTGTTCCCTCTGTCGTCTGTCGCCTGGTCGAACGACGGTCCGGGCGTGACCATTCCCGCGCTTAGGCTGAAAGGATGACCGACCGGTATCTGACGGTGGCGCGCGCGGGCGTGCACGAGAGCGAGATCAAACGCTCGCGCTTCCTGTGCGCGCTGGCGCCCGCCGGGAGCGAGGACGCGGCCCAGGAGTTCGTGCGCGGTGTCCGCAAGGAGCACGCGGGCGCCAGCCACAACTGCTTCGCGTACGTCATCGGCCCCGACGGGCGCCTGCACCGCGCCAGCGACGACGGTGAGCCCGGCGGCACCGCGGGCACCCCCATGCTCCAGGTGCTGCTCGCCCGGCAGGTACGCGACACCGTCGCCGTCGTCACCCGTTACTACGGCGGCATCCAGCTCGGCGCGGGCGGCCTGGCCCGGGCGTACGGCGGTGCCGTCTCCGCCGCGCTGGACGAGATCGGCACGGTCGAGCGGCGCCGGCTGGCCCTGGTCACCGTCACCGTCGACCACCAGCGGGCCGGGCGGCTGGAGAACGAGCTGCGCACCGCCGGGCACACCGTCCGCGAGGTGACGTACACCGCCGCCGTCACCTTCCGCCTCGGCGTCCCCGAGGCCGACGTGCCCGCCTTCCGCTCCTGGCTCGCCGACGCCACCTCGGGCACGGCCGTCGTCACGACCGAGGGCAGCGCGTACGTCGACGTATGACCGTACGACCCGGCCGTACGGCGCTGCCGCACGACCCGGTCGGTCCCGCCGGTCGCCGCTTCGGCCGCGCGTGCCCCGATCACGGGTACGTGCCACGGCCGGTGGCACGGCGGGTTAGTCTCTGGGGATCATGCGCTTGCTTCACACGTCGGACTGGCATCTGGGACGGTCCTTCCACCGGGTGAGCCTGCTCGACGCCCAGCGGGCCTTCCTCGACCACCTCGTGGCCACCGTGCGCGCCGAGCGGGTGGACGCCGTCCTCGTCGCCGGGGACGTCTACGACCGGGCCGTCCCCCCGCTCAGCGCCGTCGAGCTCTTCGACGACGCGCTGCACCGCCTCGCCGACCTCGGCGTCCCCACCGTGATGATCTCCGGCAACCACGACTCGGCCCGGCGGCTCGGCGTCGGCGCCGGACTCATGGGCCGGGCCGGCATCCACCTGCGCACCGACCCCGCGACCTGCCACCGGCCCGTCGTACTGTCCGACGAGCACGGCGAGGTCGCCGTCTACGGACTGCCGTACCTCGAACCCGCCCTCGCCCGCGAGGAGTTCGGCGCCGAGCGGGCCGACCACACGGCGGTGCTCGGCGCCGCCATGGACCGGGTGCGCGCGGATCTCGCCGGGCGCCCGGCCGGCACCCGCAGCGTCGTCCTCGCGCACGCCTTCGTCACCGGCGCCGCGCCCTGCGACAGCGAACGCGACATCACCGCCGGCGGCGTCGAGGCCGTGCCCGCGGCCCTCTTCGACGGCGTCGACTACACCGCGCTCGGCCATCTGCACGGCTGCCAGACGCTCAACGCGCGGATCAGGTACTCCGGTTCGCCCCTCGCCTACTCCTTCTCCGAGGTGCACCACCGCAAGAGCATGTGGCTGGTCACCCTCGGGCCCGGCGGCGAGGTGGACGCCGAGCGGATCGACACGCCCGTGCCGCGCCCGCTCGCCCGCATCCGGGGCCGGCTGGACGACCTGCTCGCCGACCCCGCGCTCGAACGCCACACCGGCGCCTGGGTCGAGGCCACCCTCACCGACCGTTTCCGCCCGCACGAGCCGATGGCCGCCCTCGCCGCGCGCTTCCCGCACGTCCTCGCCCTCGCCTTCGACCCCGAAGCCGCCGACGAGGACCCGCTCGCCTCCTACGCGCAGCGGCTGCGCGGCCGCAGCGACCAGCAGATCGCCGAGGACTTCGTCGCCCACGTACGCGGCCACGCGCCGGACACGCGTGAACGCGCCGTGCTGCGGGAGGCGTTGGACGCGGTGCGGGCCGACTCCGTACGGGCGGAACGCGACTGATGCGACTGCACCGCCTCGAACTCACCGCGTTCGGGCCCTTCGCGGCCCCGCAGTCCGTCGACTTCGACGAACTGTCCGCCGCGGGGCTCTTCCTGCTGCACGGCCCGACCGGCGCCGGCAAGACCTCCGTCCTGGACGCCGTCTGCTTCGCGCTCTACGGTCAGGTGCCCGGCGCCCGGCCCGCCACCCGGCTGCGCAGCGACCACGCCGCGCCCGGCACACCGACCGAGGTCGTCCTCGAACTCACCCTCGGCGGGCGGCGGTTGGAGATCACCCGGCGCCCCGAGCAGCCCCGCGCGAAGAAACGCGGCACCGGCACGACCATGGACAAGGCCGTCACGCTGCTGCGCGAGCAGATCGGCGGGCAGTGGCGGGGAGTCTCCAAGTCGCACCAGGAGATCGGCGAGGAGATCAAGCAGCTCGTCGGGATGAGCTGCGAGCAGTTCTGCCAGGTGGTGCTGCTGCCGCAGGGCGAGTTCGCGACCTTCCTGCGGGCGAGCGCCACGGAACGGGCCGCGCTGCTCGGGCGGCTCTTCGACACCCGGCGCTTCAAGTCCGTCGAGCACTGGCTGCGGGACCGCAGGCAGGAATCGGCGCAGCTGCTCGCGCAGGGCGACGCCGAACTCGCCCAACTGGCCGGCCGTATGCGGCAGGCCGCGGGCCCCGGGCCCGACGACGATCCCGGGGAGGGGGCGGACGTCCTGGAGTGGGCCGCGGTGCTGCGGTCCACCGCGCGTGAGCGGTACGGGATCGCTCGCGCGGCGGTGCGGCACGCCGAGGGCGCCTACGCGGTGGCCGCGGAGCGGGCGGAGCAGGCCCGCGCCCTGCACACCCTCCAGGCCCGCCACGCGGAAGCGCTCGGGCGGGCCGCCGCCCTCGCCCTGGAGGCGCCCGCCCGTACCGCCGCCCGTACGGCCCTGACCCGCGCCCGCCGCGCCGCGACCGTCGAACCGGCCCTGGCGCTGCGGAGCGAGGCCGTAGGCCGGTACGAGTACGCCCTGGAGGTGGAGCGGAACGCGACGGCGTCCCTACGGAAAGCGGGCGAGCCGCCCTGGCTGCCCTCGCTCCCTTCGGCCCGAGCCCCCCACCAAACCGCCACCCCGCCAGACGCGGTATCCGAACACTCCGGCCCGCCCGCCCCTGCCGAGAACGCCGATTCGTCGGCCGACGCCGCCCTGCCGGGCCCGGCCGATCCCGGTCACGCACCCGGCGTGGCGGCCGGGCGGGTCGGCGTGGTCAACGACAGCACTGGGGGCGTTGGTTCAGGGTCTGCGACCGGGTTGTCCGCGCCGCCGGAGCGGGGCTTGGACGTCGGTCCGCTGGAGGAAGGGTGTCTGTCCGGTGAGGGGTCCGGGCCGACCGGTGTGGGCAACAGCCGTGCTGGCGTGCCTGGTTCGGAGTTCGGCGCCGTCCTGCCGGGCTCGGTCGCCGCTCTGCCCGGGGGTGGGTATGCGGCTGGGCGGGCGGATCCGGTCAACGGCCGCACTGGGGGCGTTGGTTCGGGGTCTGAGGCCCGGCTTCCCGCGCCGCAGCAGCGGGGCTTGGACGTTGGTCCGCTGGGGGAAGGGTGTCTGTCCGGTGAGGGGTCCGGGCCGACCGGTGTGGGCAACAGCCGTGCTGGCGTGCCTGGTTCGGAGTTCGGCGCCGTTCTGCCGGGCCCGGCGGGGCCCGGTCACGCACTTGGCGCGTCGTCCGGGCTGGCCGATACGGTCAACAACCGCACTGGGGGCGTTGGTTCGGGGTCTGAGGCCCGGCTGGCCGCGCCGCAGCAGCGGGGTTCGGACGTCGGTCCGCCCGAGGGCGGGCGTGTGCCCGGCGGGGCCAACAGTCGTGCAGCAGAGGTCGGTTCGGGGCCGGAGGGGCGGCAGTCCGGTTCGGACGCCCGTCCGGTCGTGAACGGGCCGCGCACCGCGGGCGGTGGCGGGGTCGCCGTGGGGCCGGGAGGCGGTCCGGCGGGGGTCGTCGGTGGCCTTTCCGTGGGGCAACCTTCCGACGGAGTGGGCGCCGTGCTCGTGCGGCGGGCGGGGGAGGCGCGCGAAGAACTCGGCGGGCTCGGCGCTGCCGTCGCGCTGGAGGCGCGGACGCGGGAGATCGCCGAGCGCCGCGCCACGCTGGCCCGCGAGGAGCGCACCGACGAGGAGGCGCTGCGGGACGCCCAGGCGTGGCTGGAGGAGTGGCCCGCCGCGCGAGCGGCCCTGCAGGCCCGGCTCGACGCGGGGCTGGACGCCGCCGACCGGGCCGCCGCGCTCGCCGCCGACGTGGAGGCGGCCCGGCGCCGCAGCGACGCGGCGGCCGAACGCGACGCGCTGGCAGCGGAGTCGACCCGGCACGAGGACAACACCCGTGACGCGCGGGACCGTACCGCGGCCGCCCGCGAGACCTGGCAGGACCTGCGCGAGGCGCGTATCACCGGCATCGCCGCCGAGTTGGCCGCCCAACTCGTCGACGGCGAGCCCTGCCGGGTCTGCGGCGCCCCCGAGCACCCGGCCCCCGCGCACCCCGCGGCCCAGCAGGTCACCCGGGCCGACGAGGACACCGCCTACGCCGACTTCCAGCGGGAGTCGGCCCGTTACGAGCGGGCCCGCGACGAGGTCGCCCGGCTGCGGGCCGCCCTCGCGGCGGCCACGGCCACCGCCGGCGACGCCCCCCGGGACCGACTCGCCGCCGCCCACGCCGAATCCGCCGCGCGGCACACCGCCGCCGTCCGCGCGGCCGCCGACGTGGCCGAGGCCCGCCACGCGCTGACCCGCGCCGAGGAGGAACGCGACCGGCGCGCCGCCCAGCGGCAGGACGCGCTCAGCCGGACCGCCGCCCGCACCTCCCGCCGGGAGGAACTGGACGCGCAGTACGAGCAGTTGACCGCCGAGGTCGCCAAGGCACGCGCGGGCCACGCCAGCGTCGCCGCCCGCCGGGACCACCTCACCACCCGTATCGCCCTGCTCGACCGGGCCGTCCACGCCGTGCGGGGCCGTACCGAGGCCGCGGAACGGCTCCACGCGGCGGAAGCCGCGCTCGCGGACGCCGCCGCCCGGGCCGGGTTCGCGTCCCCCGCCGAGGCCGCCGCCGCGCTGCTGCCGCCCGCCCGGCTGGCGGAGGCCGAATTCCGGGCCGAGGCATGGGCCAAGGAGGAAGCCGCCGTCGAGGCCGACGCCACCGCGCCCGAGACCGTCGCCGCCGCGGCCCTCCCACCCGCCGACCCGGCCGCCGCGACGGCCGTCCTGGACGCCGCCAACCGCCGGCTGCGCGCCGCCTCCGCCGCCGAGGCCGCCGCCGCCACCGCGTGCGCGGAACTCGACCGGCTCAGCGCCCTGGCCACCGGCCGGGCCCGCGAACTCGGCCCGGCCCGCGCCGAGTTCACCCGGATCAAGCACCTGGCGGACCTGACCTCGGCGAACACCACCGAGAACCAGTACCGGATGGAGCTGGAGACCTACGTCCTGGCCGCCCGGCTGGAACAGGTCGCCGCCGCCGCGGGCGTACGGCTCCAGCGGATGTCCGGCGGCCGCTACACGCTCGTGCACACCGACGCGCGGGGCGGCGGGCGGGCCAAGTCCGGTCTCGGACTGATGGTCGTGGACGCCTGGACCGGCACCGAGCGCGACACCTCGACGCTGTCGGGCGGCGAGACGTTCTTCGCCTCGCTCGCCCTCGCGCTCGGCCTGGCCGACGTGGTGACCGACGAGTCGGGCGGCACCCGCCTGGACACGCTCTTCATCGACGAGGGCTTCGGCAGCCTGGACGACCAGACCCTCGACGAGGTGCTGGACGTCCTCGACGGGCTGAGGGAGCGGGACAGGGCCGTCGGCATCGTCAGCCACGTGGCCGATCTGCGGCACCGTATCCCCGCCCAACTGCGGGTCGTCAAAGGCCGGGACGGCTCCACGGTCCGGCAGCGCACGGGCGCGGTCAGAGGATGAGCGGGCGGCGTTCCAGCGGCGAGGAGTAGACGACGCTCGTGGTGACCGCGCCGAGCCCCGAGATCCGGCCGGTGATCTCCTCCAGGTGCCGCATCGAGCGCGCCGCCACCTTCAGCACGAAGCAGTCGTCGCCCGTGACGTGGTGGGCCTCCAGCACCTCGGGGGTGACGGCGAGCATGTCGTGGAAGGGCTTGTAGTTGCCCGTCGGGTAGCGCAGCCGGACCATCGCGCGGACCGTCAGCCCGATCCGCTCGTGGTCGATCACCGCCGTGTACCCGGTGATCACTCCGGTCTCCTCCAGCCGCCGCACCCTCTCGGTGACCGCGCTCGGCGACATCGACACGGTACGGGCCAGCTCGGCGTACGTGGCGCGGCCGTCGCGCTGGAGCGCTTCGAGCAGCCGCCAGTCGGTGGCGTCCAGGGGAAACATCGTCATGCCGCCCAGAGTGCCGGGGATTCCCCCGCCACGCAAAGACAACGCCGTGGATCTCCCCTTCAGCGCGGACCACGGTGACCGTAGATTTCCCGCCATGACGACGACACCGACGCCGCTCGCCGGCCACCCGGTCCTGCGGGTGCCGCCCGCCGCTCCCGCCGAGGCGGCCGCGTACTTCGCCGCGAGCCTCGCCTTCCACGCCGACGTCTCGGACGTGGCCGCCGCGCTCGCGGGCGGCGGCGACCCCGGGTTCACCCTGGTCGACTCCCGCAGCGCCGAGGCGTGGGAGCAGGGGCACATCCCCGGCGCCGTCCATCTGCCCACCGCCGAGATCCCCCGGCTCGCCCCCGGACTGCTCGACCCGGACCGGCCCGTGGTCGTCTACTGCTGGGGTCCCGGCTGCAACGGCGCCACCCGCGCCGCACTGGCCCTGGCGACCCTCGGCCACCGGGTCAAGGAGATGCTCGGCGGCATGGAGTACTGGATGCGCGAGGGCTTCGCGTACGAGACCGCCGCCGGGCCCGCGCGGCGCGACCCGGACCCGCTGACCGCGCCCGTGGCGGAGGGCGAGTGCGGCTGCGGGTGAGACCGGTCGGGCCGGGGGCGGGCGCGGCGGTCAGGCGGGCGGCGAGGTGAGTTCGTACGCCCACAGCTCGCCGCGGTCGGCGACGCGGAGGAAGCCGACCCGTTCCAGTACGGCCTGGGAGGCGCGGTTGCCCGGCTCGGTGGTGGCCTGCACCACCAGGACGCCCGGCTGGGCCAGCGCCCACTGGCACAGCGCGCGGGCGGCGTCGGTCGCCCAGCCCGCGCCGCGGCCCGACACGGACAGGTCGTAGCCGATCTCCACGGCGCCCTCGTCCGGCGGGCCGTGGAAACCGGCGCCGCCCAGCGCCGTGCCGTCCTCGGTCCGGGTGATCGCGAACAGGCCCCAGCCCCCGCAGTACACGCCCACGGCGGCGGAGGCGACCGTCATCGAGGCCGCGCCGATCGTGCCCTCGCCGGGCACGCCGTCTATCCACGTCAGCCGGGCGGGTTTGCCCTCGGCCAACTGCGCGGCGTCCGCGGGGAGCTGCTCGCGCAGGGTCAGCCGGCCCTGGGTCAGCACCAGGGCTCCGCCGTCATGGGAAGCGTGCAGGGTCATCGGGCCGTACCGCCTTGTTCGACGTGTCAGGAGGAGCCGGGCCGGCTCGCGTCCGGAAAGCAGCAGACTAACGGCTCGGGGGCCGAAGAAGCGGTGGCATCCGGACGCCGCCCGGCTCCGGCACCCCGCCGGACGCCGCCAGCCCCCGCCGGACGCCACCGGGCGGCGGCGGGGTCCGGCCCGGCGGCCTGGGCCCGTCGATCAGGGCAAGCTGTACAGGTGAAACTGTACAACTCAAGCTGCGGGTTCTAGGGTGGGACGCATGCAGGAGAGCCCCCGTCCGTCCCCCTCGGCGGTCCAGGCGTCGCGCGAGGTCCGCGCGGTCATCAGCCGGCTGCGGCGCCGCATCCTGAACGCCGCCGAGGCCGAGGACATCACCTTGGGCCAGGCATCCGTGCTGAGCCGGCTGTCGGGCCAGCAGGGCGTCACGGCCAGTGAGCTGGCCTCGGCCGAGGGAGTGCGCCACCAGTCGATGACGGCGACGGTCGCGTCGCTGACCGCCCTGGGGCTGGTGGAACGGCGGCCCGACCCCGACGACGGCCGCCGGCTGCTGATCGCGCTGACCGCCGAGGGGCACCGGCGGGTGGAGGAGGGGCGGCAGGCCCGGCAGGAATGGCTCGCCGGTGAGTTGCAGGACAAGTGCACGGAAGAGGAACGGAGAGCCGTGATCGCCGCCATGGCAGTGCTGGAGCGCCTCACCCATGACTGATCACATAACCGAGGGGCGGGACAGGACGGCGGCGGCCGGCTTCGACCGGCGGCTGCTGCCGCCGATGCTGCTGGGCTCGGTCCTGAACCCGATCAACTCCACGATCATCGCCGTCACGCTCGTCCCCATCGGCAACGCGTTGCACGCGCCGCCCTCGCAGACCGCGTGGCTGGTCTCGGCCCTCTATCTGGCCACCGCTCTCGGGCAGCCCGTCGTGGGCCGGCTCATCGACATCTTCGGGCCGCGCAGGCTCTTCCTCGTCAGCACGAGCCTCGTCGGAGTCGCCGGTGTCGTCGGCACCCTGGCGCCGAACCTCGGGGTGCTGATCGCCTCGCGGGTCCTGCTCGGGTTCGGCACCTGCGCCGGGTATCCCGCCGCGATGGCGCTGCTGCGCAGCGAGGCCAGGCGCACCGGACACGACAGTCCCGGCGGAATACTGACCGCCCTGGCCGTCGCCAACCAGACCATCGCCGTGATCGGCCCGCTGCTGGGCGGCCTGCTGATCGGACTCGGCGGCTGGCGCGCCACCTTCGCGCTGAACGTGCCGCTGGCCGTCGCGGCCGTGCTGCTGGGGCTGCTCAGGCTGCCCAAGGAGGCCCCCAAAGAAGCCGGTACGGGGAAGCCCCCGCAGCGCGGCCGCCTCGCCGCCCGGCTCGACCTGCCCGGCATGGCACTGTTCGCCGCGATGCTCATCGCGCTGCTGCTGTTCCTGATGAACCTGCACCCGCGCGACTGGTACCTGCTGGTGATCGCCGCCGCCGCGAGCGCCGCGTTCGGGATACGGGAGCTACGGGCCCCCAGCCCGTTCATCGACCTGCGGGTACTGGGCGGCAACACACCACTGCTGGTCACCTATGGGCGCGCACTGGTCGCCTACGTCGTCGCGTACTCCTTCCTCTACGGGTTCAGCCAGTGGACGGAGGAGGGCTTCGGGCTCTCGCCCTTCCACGCCGGGCTGGTGCAGATTCCCATGTTCCTGGTGGCCATCGGCGTCTCGATCGTCACCGGTCGGCGCAAGGGCGTACGCGGCAAGCTGCTCGTCGGCGCGCTCGGGCAGATCGTCGCCTGCGTGGTGATGCTGAGGCTCACCGGCGACAGCCCCGTGTGGACGCTCGTTCTCGTCGCCCTGATCTTCGGGGTCCCGCAGGGGCTGAACAACCTGGCCCTCCAGAACTCCGTCTACTTCCAGGCCGACCCCGAGCGCACCGCCTCCTCGGCCGGCCTGCTGCGCACCTTCGCCTACGTCGGGTCTATGGTCGCCTCCTCCACCACGGCCGCCTCCTTCGGGCAGCGCGCGGACACCGGCGGCATGCACCACCTCGTCTGGATCATGCTCGGCGCGGGCGTGCTCTACCTTCTCCTGACCCTCTTCGACCGCACACTCGGCCGCGCGACGGACGGGGACACCCCGGCGGGCGCGCCGCAGGCGGCGTAGAACCCCCGGGGCTCAACTCCGCTTCGTGGGCGTCCGCCGGCACGCCTCAACGCGCGAGCCCGGCCCGGTGGGGCCGGGCTCGCGCGCGGCCGGGGGCGCCCTCGCCGCGAACCCTTACCCCGCCGGCGGGCTAGAGCGCCGAGATCTCCGCGACCAGGTCGTCCAGGCCCAGCGAGCCCTGGGACAGCGCGGCCATGTGCCACGCCTTCAGGTCGAACGCGTCGCCGTGGGCCGCGCGGGCCGCCGCGCGCCCGGTGAGCCACGCGCGCTCGCCGAGCTTGTAGCCGATGGCCTGCCCCGGCATCCCGAGGTAGCGGATCAGCTCGCTGTCCACGAAGTCCGCGGGCCGCCCGCTGTGCATGCCGAAGAACTCGCGGGCCAGCTCCGGCGTCCACCGCTCACCCGGGTGGAAGGGCGAGTCCGCCGGGATCTCCAGCTCCAGGTGCATGCCGATGTCCACGATGACCCGGTTGGCCCGCATCATCTGCGCGTCGAGATAACCCAGCCGCCGCTCGGGGTCGGTGAGGAAGCCGAGCTCGTCCATCAGCCGTTCGGCGTACAGCGCCCAGCCCTCCGCGTTGGCGCTGACCAGCCCCGCCGTCGCCTGGTAGCGCGAAAGGGTGTCGGCGACATGCGCCCACTGCGCGAGCTGGAGGTGATGGCCCGGCACACCCTCGTGGTACCAGGTGGAGACCAGGTCGTAGATCGGGAAGCGGGTCTTGCCCATCGTCGGCAGCCAGGTGCGGCCCGGACGGCTGAAGTCCTCGGACGGCGCCGTGTAGTACGGGGCCGCCGCGCCGCCGGGCGGGGCGATCCGGGACTCCACGCGCTTGACCCGCTCCGCGAGTTCGAAGTGCGTGCCGTCGAGCGCGCCGATCGCCTCGTCCATGAGGGCCTGGAGCCAGTCGCGTACGGCCTCCTCGCCCTCCACCGCCTGGCCGTGCTCCTCCAGGTACTTGAGGACTTCCCAGGGGGTCGCGTCGGGCAGGATCTTCCCCGCCTCGGCCACCATCTCGGCGTGCAGCCGGTGGTACTCCGACCAGCCGTACGCGTACGCCTCGTCCAGGTCGAGATCCGTGCCGTTCCACAGCCGGGTCCAGCGGGCGTACCGCTCGCGGCCCACCGTGTCGGCGGCGCCCGCGACGGCCGGCGCGTACGTGTCGCGCAGCCAGTCCCGCAGCGCGGTGTACGCGGCGGTGGCCTCGGCGGCGGCCGCGTCCAGCTCGGCCCGCAGCTCCTGCGGCCCGCCCGCGACCAGACCGGAGAACCAGCTGCCGTCCCCGTTCTCCCCGACCCACTCGGTGAACTGCCCGACCACCGTCTCCACCTGGCGCGGACCGGCCGGCAGGTCACGGGCCAGGCCCTCGGCCAGCGACGCGCGGAAGCCGTCGAGCGCGGCGGGCACGGCCCGCAGCCGGGCGGCGAGGTCCGAGAAGTCCTCGGAGGTCTCCACGGGCATCAGGGTGAACGCCTCGCGGATGCGGTGCGCGGGCGAGTCGAGGTTGCTCAGCGCCCGCAGGTGCTCGTCGGCGGTGTGCACGGCGAGTTCGGCGGTCAGCCGCTCGCGCAGCAGCCGGGCGCAGCGCCGCTCGGCGTCGCTCTCGGCCCCCGGGAGCGCCTCGGCCTCGGTCAGCCGGTCCAGGGTGGTCCGCGCCAGGTCGGCCAGGGCGTCGGCGCCGGCCGGCGAGAAGTCCGGCAGCCGTCGGCCGCTCCCGGGCGCTCCGAGGTACGTACCGAAGATCGGGTCGAGTTCGAGGAGACCGTCGACATGCGCGTCGGCGACCTGACGGGGCAACTGGCTGCTGGTGATGTTGGACATACGACCATCCTGGTACGTCGGAGCGCCTGGCGTCACCACCATAGATTTCCCGGTTACTCACGCGTCGGCCGACGGCCACATCGCGCGTAGACCCGGGCGGTGACCCGCGACACACGGGGACGTGCCTCAGCCGGCCGGAAGGCAGCCGGCGCCCGCGACCGCCGCCGAGCCGGCCGCGCGGCCGACCGCCGACCCGCGCCGCGTCGTGAGCCGTTTCGCCGGCTGTTTCGTTGCCCAGGGTGCGAATCAGGGGCGGTGAGCGGTGAGCCAGGGGAGGGCCGCGGTGGCCGTACGGCGGGTGTCCGCCGCGGGCAGGGTCGCGGTGATCACCAAGGTGCCGTCCTCGACCTGGTAGTCCAGCGGAAGGCCGAGTTCGCGCATGGTCGCCACCATTCCGGTGTTGGTCGACCGCGTGACCGCGTACACGCTCTCCCGGCCCGCCTCCACGGCGAGTTCGACGAGTCCGCGCAGCAGCGCCGCGCCGATCCCGCGGCGCTGCCACTCGTCCTCCACGAGCAGCGCGACCTCGTTCTCGTCGCCGTCCCACAGCAGGTGGCCGAGCGCGACCAGCCGTCCCGAGGCGGTCTCGACGGCCAGCGACCGGCCGAAGCGCGGGCCGAGCAGATGCGTCAGATAGCTGTCGGCGTCGCCGACCGGGCCGTGGTAGCGCCGGGCGAGCGTGGTGGGGGAGCAGCGCGCGTGCATGGCCAGCGCGGCGGTCCGGTCCTTCGGGCCCGCGCGGCGCACGGTGATCTCGTTGCCCTCGGGCAGGGTCAGCACGTCTGCCCGGTCCGGGATGCGCGCGCCCAGCCGCGCGTCGAGCTCCACCAGGGCGCGGGCCCGGGCGAACTCGGTGGGCGTGAACGGCAGATGGTCACGTCGTACGGTGATCGTGCCGCCGGACGGGTCGCGCAGCCGCATCAGGGTCGGGGGGTCGGCCGGGTCGCCGGCGTCCGTGACGGAGGCGTCGTCGGCGGAGGCGGGGACCGAGCCGATCGTGCAGCGGCCGAACAACTGACGCAGCGCGAGCGGCAGTTCGGCGGGGTCGAGGGCCGTACGGGTGGCGAGCGTGAGCATACGGGTGGGGGTGTCCACGAGGTCGTGGGCGTCGGCCCGTTCCAGCCAGGTGTCGGTGCCGCCCGCGTCGGCGACGGTGAGCGACAGGGCCGCGGCGGTCAGCGCGGCCGGGGCCCGCAGCAGGAACTCGTCCACGGTGCCCTCGGCCAGCGGGTGCGTCTGGAGCGTGATGATGTCGACCCGGCTGCGCGCGAGGGCCGTGCACACCGAGCCCAGGCTGCCGGGGGTGTCCCGTACGGTCGTCCGCAGGCGCCACAGGGCGGGTTCCGCGGGCTCCACGTCTTCCGCGTGGCCCTGCTCGGGCGCGGCGGAAGCGGCGGGTGTCGGGGACGGCGGGGGAGGCGGTGCGTGGCCGTGGCCCTGGCGGCGGGCCCACCACGCGTGGCACCCGGCCGCCGCGAGCAGACTGACGGCGGAGGCGATCAGCAGGGCGCGGCCGTCGGGGCCGTGCTTCACCAGGTCGGCCAGTAAGTCGGCGGCGGCCATCGCCGTGAACAGCGCGGCCACTTCCACGAGGGCGCGGCCCCAGTGCGGGTGCCGTGCGGCGGCGGGGCGGTGGTCATGGCCGCGGCCCGGACGCTGGGCGCGGGCCGCTTCACGGGCGCGGGCGGAGGTCGGATGAGTCATACATCCACCATGCCGAACGCGTGTTGCGCGACCGCGAACGCGCCGTGACCGCGGAGTAAATGTCCCACCCGTCCCCTCCCGCCCCGCCCCTCGGGCGCCGCCGCGCCGCCACTCCCGGCCCCGGCCCCCGGTCCCGCGCCCGGGTGGCGACGCGACACCTGGGGCAGCGCCCCAGACCCCTGTGCCGGCCCCGCTCGGCCTGCGGGAGCGATAGCGCGGTGGCCCCGCCCGGTCGGGCCGGCGCGGTTGCCCGCCGGGGCTCCCGGGTCGCCGGACAGGACGCCGGACGGGAGTCGTGGCTCGGCCCGCTCCCGTCCTTCGGACGGTGACGCGCGCCTGGGGCCCGGCCCCGGACCCGTGCCGACCACGCCTGGTCTGCGGGAGGGGTAGCGCGGTGGCCCGCGCAGCCGGGCTGACACGGTTGCCGGGCGGGTGTCGCGGCTTGGCCCGCAGGGCCCGCGTGCCCCCCAGGGCGCGGGTTTCGGCTGGGGCAGTCCGGGGGAGCGCGTGGGGAGGCGATTGCCGGGCGAGGCGGACCGGCTCGTCCGCGGCTGAGGTCCGCGACGTCTTCGGCCCCCCGACCACGGGGCCCGTTCCTGCCCTTCGGCCGCGATGCGACGCCCGGGGTCGGGCCCGCTTGGCCCGGCCGGGTCGGCGCGGTTGCCCGTACGGGCTCCCAGGTCGCCGGACGGGAGTCGCGGTTTGTCCGCAGGGCCCGCGTGGCCCCCGGGGGGAGCCCGCGCGCGGGGAGGCGGTTGCCGGGCGAGGCGGATCGGCTCGTCCGTGGGTAAGGTCCGCGACGTCTTCGACTCCTCGGCCCCGGGCCCGTGCGCCCGCACGTCGGGCGGCGAGGCGACACCTGCCCCGGGTCCCGGGCCCGGGGGCGGTGTCTTTGGCTCCCTGGCCCGGGTCCCCGGCCCGCAGGGCCCGCGTGGCCGCCGACACGGGTGCCTGGCTCGCGGGCCGTCCGGCAGCCGGCGCGGCAGGCGCCTCGTCGGGCGGCGACGCGGCGCCTGCCGCTGGGCCCGGCCGCCGTGTGAGTGCCCGGCCGGGCCCGGGGCGGTGTTACCGGCGTGGGGGAGAGGCCAGGCGGCGGACGGCCTGGGTGATGGCCTCCGGGGAGAGGTGGGCGTAGCCCACGACGAGCCTGACGTCCGGGGCGTCGTCGGCGTCGTCCGGCTGCGGCGCCGTCGGCCTCGGCCCCGGCGCAGCCGCGACGCGGTAGTCGGACAGCGGGCGCAACGCCACCCCCGCCACCCGCGCCGCCGCGAGAAACCGCCCCTGCGGCCCGTACCGCCGAGGCAACGTGACGATCGCGTGCAGCCCCGCCGCGATCCCGCTCACCTCCGCCCCCGGAAAGCACTCGGCCAGCGCGGCCACGAGCGCGTCCCGCCGCGCCCGGTACAGCCGCTGACAGCGCCGCAGATGCCGGTCGTAGTGCCCGGCGGTGATGAAGTCACCGAGCACGGCCTGCTCGGTGACGGGATTGCCGAGGTCCATCGTCCGCTTGCGGACGGCCGCCTCCGCCACGATGTCCGGCGGGGCCACCAGCCAGCCCAGCCGCAGCCCCGGCGCCAGGGACTTGCTCGCCGACCCCGTGTACGCGACATGCCCGGGCGCCAGTCCCTGGAGCGCCCCCACCGGCGCGCGGTCGTAACGGAAGTCGCCGTCGTAGTCGTCCTCGATCACCAGGCCGTCCACCGACCGCGCCCACTCGGTCAGACCAGCGCGGCGGCCCGCCGAGTACGCCACCCCGGAGGGGAACTGGTGGCAGGGCGTCACGACCGCCGACCGTACGCCCGTCGCGGCCAGCGCCTCGACCCGCAGCCCCTCGGCGTCCACCGGCACGGGTACGGCCGTCAGACCGGTCGCCGCCAGCAGACCTCGGTGCTCGGGGCTGCCCGGGTCCTCGATCGCCGTCATCCGCTCGCCGCGCCCGTGCAGGACGAGCCCGAGCAGCGTGTGCGCCTGCGCGACGCCCGAGGTGACCATCACCTGGTCCGGATCGGCGGCCACGCCCCGCCGCCGGGCCAGGAGTTCGGCCAGCGCCTCGCGCAGCGCGGGCAGCCCGCGCGGATCGGGGTAGCCGAAGGCCCGGTTCGGCAGCCGGGCGATCACCCGCCGGTGAGTGGCCGACCAGGTGGTGCGCGGGAAGAGCGAGAGGTCCGGCAGGCCCGGGCGGAAGTCCATGGGGCCGCCCCGGTCGTCCTCGGCGAAGCGCGTCGCGCTCTGCGCCACGGGAGCGGCGGCGGCCTCGGCGACCCACGTACCGGAGCCCTGACGGCCGGTCAGATACCCCTCGGCGGTGAGCTGCGCGTACGCGTCCGTGACCAGGCCGCGCGAGACACCGAGGTCCGCGGCGAGTTCACGGCTGGGCGGCAGCCGGGTGCCGGGGGCGAGCCGCCCGGAGCGCACCGCGTCGCGCAACGCCGTCTGGAGCACCCGGCCCCGGCCCCGCGCGGGCGCGGCGGCGGACGGCAGCAGCAACTCCCAGGCGGCGGTCCAGCCGTCCCCCCTGCCGCTGCCGGACCCGCTGCCCGTGCCGCTCCCGGCGCCGTCCCCCGAGGCCCCGCGCCTGCCGCCGCCCGCTAACCGGGGACCCGCCCCGGAACCCGGACCGTCGCCGTCCCCGGTCGAATTGGTTCTCATAACTCCCATGGAAATGGACCTTAAACCAGACCGCTTGCGTCCGTAGCGTCCTCCTCATGAATCCCTCCCACCGCAGCGGCGTCCTGCTCGCCGCCCTCGCCTGCGTCCTGGTCGGCGCGTCCTTCACGGCGGGCGGCGCGCTCGTCCACTACCCGCACGCGGGCGGCCAGGCGCTGCGGTACGGCGCCGCGTGCCTGCTGCTGCTCGTGCCCGCCCGCCGCGACGCGGTACGGCGGCTGCGCGCGCTCACCGCCCGGCAGTGGGCGCTGGCGGCGGCCGTCGCGGCGGTCGGCATGGTGGGCTTCAACCTGGCCGTGCTCGCGGCGGAACGCACCGCCGAACCCGCCGTGCCCGGGGTGCTGGTCGGCTGCGCGCCGGTCGTCGTGGCCGTGCTGGTCCCGCTCGCCGCCGGCCGCCGCCCGGCCCTGGCGGTCAGCGCCGGAGCGGTGCTCGTCGCGTGCGGCGCCTTCGTCGTACAGGGCTGGGGCGGTACGGACGTCCCGGGCCTGTGCTGGTCGGTGGCGGCCCTGGCCGGCGAGGTCGGCTTCGCGCTGCTGGCCGCGCCGCTCGTACGGCCGCTGGGCCCGCCGCTGCTGTCCGCGTGCGTCTGCGGGCTCGCCGCGATCGAGGCGGGGGCGCTGGCGGCCGCCACGGACGGCGTACGCACGCCCACCGGTCACGAGGCGCTGGCGCTGGGCTGGCAGGCGGTGGTCGCCACGGTGATCGGCTTCGTCTGCTGGTACGCGGGCCTGCAACGCCTCGGTACGGAACGCGCGACCCTCTTCTCCGGCCTCATCCCGGTCTCCACCGCGCTCACCGCGCCGCTGGTCTCCGTGGGCACGCTCGGCACGGGCCAACTCGCCGGCGCTGCCCTCGTCGCCGCGGGTGTCGCCCTGGGCGCCGGCAGGGCCGGCCGGCGCCGCGACTCCCGGCCCGGGGCGCGGCAGCCCGCTTCCGTCGGCTGATACGACCGTCACCCGTACCCGGCCCGCCCACATGTGTCACAGGTCCGGCGCCGCGCCGGCGCCGTGGATATATCCACGGGCCGGGAACTCCGCCCGCTCGGGGGGAGTTCAGTCAGTACGGGCCGGTGGAGCACAGCGCCGGCCCGGCCAGCGGCCTCGACCGGGCGCCCCCGTCTCGGTCGGGGCGCCGGAGCCCGCCCGCCGGTCCGCCCGGTCCCCTCCTCCGGCGGACGGTGGGCGGCGCTCCACCGGACGTAGGGCGCGCGTCGCCCTTCCGCACCGCGCAACACCCGTGCGACGCGAGCCCTTTGAAGATCCCGGGCGCTGGCTCAGAGCCCGCCGGCCACCCGCAGCACCGCGCCCGTCGTGTAGGACGCCTCCGCCGACAGCAGCCACGCCACCGCGTTCGCGACCTCCTCCGGCTGCCCCGGCCGCCCCATCGGCACCCGGCCCGCCGTGCGCCACGGCCGCTCCGGGTCGCCCATCGTCGCGTGGATGTCGGTGACGATCATCCCCGGCTGGATCGAGTTGACCCGCACCCCGTCGGGGCCCAACTCCTTGGACAGGCCCAGCGTCAGGGTGTCCACCGCGGCCTTGCTCGCCGCGTAGTGCACGTACTCGCCGGGGCTGCCCAGCGTCGCGCCGCCCGAGGAGATGTTCACGATCGCGCCGCCCCCGCCCCCGTACCGGGTGGACATCTCCCGCACGGCCCGGCGCGCGCAGATCAGCGCGCCCATCACATTGACGTCCACGACCCGCCGCATCACCTCGACCGGGGTCTCGGCGAAGGCGCCGAGGGGGCCGGTGACGCCCGCGTTGTTCACCAGGGCGGTGATCGGGCCCAGGCTCGCCTTCGCCGCGTCGAAGAACGCGTCGACCTGAGCCTCGTCGCTGGTGTCGACCTGGTGGACCAGACACTCGGCCCCCGCCGCGCGGACCTTGCCGGCCGTCTCCTCGGCCGCGTCCTTCGCCCGTTCGTACCCCAGGGCGATCCGGTGGCCGGCCGCGGCGAGCCGGACCGCGACCGCCGCTCCGATACCGCGGCTTGCGCCCGTGATCACGGTGACCTGCTCCATCGGACCGTTCCTTCCCAGGTGAGCGCCCCCGAGAGGACCCCGGCGGAGATCACCCACGCTATCGCAGCGCCGCGTCAACATCGGATGAACGTCCGGTGTATCCGGTTCCGCCAGGCGTGGGTGGGTTCGAGAATTGGTCTTGACCAAGTTCGGCGGCCGCCTCTATCTTCCTAGTAGTGCAAGAACCTTTAATAAACAGTGGTTCGGAAACAAGGCTGAACAACAGGGCTTCATAGCCGCGACAGAGCCGGCCGACGCCGGAGCGGCCCGGTGATTGCGAGGACAGGGTGGGGACCACGCAGCTCGAAGCGGTACAGGAACCGAAGTACTGGCACCTGAAGACCGTGCTGATCGACGCCCTCGACTCGGAGTTCGAGGTCGGCGAGATCCTGCCGAACGAGCGCGACCTCGCCGCCCGGTTCGGCGTCGCGCGGGCCACACTCCGTCAGGCGCTCGAACAGCTGGAGCTGGAAGGGCGGTTGCAGCGCCGCCGCGGCGTCGGCACCACCGTGGCGCCGCCGCGCATGGGCGTGGCCGTCGGCCCGTCGGCCAATGTCTGGCCCGGCGCGGGCCACGACGCCTGGAACACCGTCGGCTGCGTCGAGGCCGTCGCCCCCGCCCCGATCGCCGCGCTGCTCGGCACCGGCCCCGACGACGCCGTGCACACCCTGCGCCGCGAGCGCGTGATGCGCGCCCTGCCGGTCGCCACCGAGCTGCTGTACGTGCCGTCGGCCTCCGTGCCCGGTCTTTCCACGCTGCTGACGCCCGCCGCGCACGCGTCCGCCGTGCTCTTCGAGCTGCACCAGCTGGCGCTGGAGGGCGAGGACCGTTCCGTGGAGCTGGGCTCGGCCCGCGCCGAGGACGCCAAGCAGCTCGACCGCCTGCCCGGCGCGCCCGTGCTGGTCGTCACCACCCGCTACTACGCGGGCGGACGCGTCGCCGCCGCCTCCGTCGCCACCTACCGCGCCGACACCTGCCGGCTCACCTTCGGCGACTCCGGCGCCCTGGAAGTCCTGCACCAGCAGCCGGAGGCACGCCGCCAGGCGTCCTGACCTCCGCCGCCCACCGACCGGCCCGCCTCTTCCCCGCGAAGAGCCGGGCCGTCGGCGTCCGTACGGTCATCTGAGCGGATGAGCCCCGGCCGCGTACGGGTTCGGCACCGCGGGGCCGCGCAGTCCCGCGTCCTGCCGCGGTGGCGGGTAGTCGGGGCGTCGCCCCGCGGGTTCCGACGTGCGTCGGGCGTCCGCCTGGCGGCGGGGCCAGGGGCGGTTCGGCACCGCCGGGCCGGTTCGTTTCGCGTCCCGCCGTGGCGGCGGGGTTCGGGTGGGGCGGTGCCCGGCCTGCTCTGGCGTGGGTCGGCCGTTCGGCGGGTGCGGCGTCCCGCGTCCTGTCGCGGTGGCAGGTCGGTGGGGCGGCGCCCCGGCGGGTTCCGACGTGCGTCGGCCGTCCGCCGGGCGCGGCTTGTCCGCCTGGCGGCGGGGCCAGGGGCGGTTCGGCGCCACCGGGCCGGTTCGTTTCGCGGTCCGCCGTGGAGTGGCGCCCGGCCTGTTGTGACGTGCGCCGGCCGTCCGCCTGGCGGCGGGGCCAGGGGCGGTTCGGCGCCGCCGGGCCGGTTCGTTCGCGTCCCGCCGTGGGGTGGTGCCCCGGCCTGTTGTGACGTGCGCCGGTCGTGCGGCGCCGGCTCAGTGCCGCGCCAGCGAGGTCTGCTCGACCGCGAACAGCTGCTCCTCGACATGGTCGAGCGCCAGCCGCAGCGCGCCCGTCGCGATGGCCTCCTGGCCCAGCGCGGAGAGCACCACCTTCGGCGGCCGCAGACAGTAGCGGGCCAGCTCGGAGCGCAGCGGCTCCAGTACGCCGTCCAGGCCCGCCGCCCAGCCGCCGACCACCACCAGTTCGGGGTCGATCGCCAGCACCAGCGCCGCCACGTCGTGCACCAGGCGGCGCAGGAAGCGTTCCACGGCGTCCTTGGCCTGCACATCGCCCTTCTTCGCCAGCGCGAACACCCGCTCCACGGCGGGCTCGTCCAGCGGATGCAGCGGGGTGCCGGTGGTCGAGAGCAGATACTCCGGGGTGACCTCGCGCCCCAGCAGATGCAGCGCGCCGATCTCGCCCGCCGCGCCGCCGAAACCGCGGTGCAGCCGCCCGCCGATCAGTGAACCGGCCCCCGGGCTCAGACCGGCGAGCACGAACACCACGTCGTCCGTGCCGACCGCGGCGCCCTTCCAGTGCTCGGCGACCGCGGCCACGTTCGCGTCGTTCTCCACCAGGACCGGACATCGGAACGAGCGCTGGAGCCGCTCGCCCAGCGGCAGCCCGGTCCAGCCCGGCAGCGCCGTGCTCAGCCGCACCTCGCCGCCGGCCTCCACGATGCCGGGGCTGCCCACCCCGACCGCCCACAGGGTGCTGCGGGCCACCCCGGCCTTGCGCAGCAGCTCCGCGACCGTGCTCCGTACCCGCTCCAGCCGGTCCTCCGCGCAGGCGGACTCGTCGACGTTACGGCCGTGCGAGCCCAGCACCTGGCCGCCGAGGTCGGAGAGCACGACCCGGACCTGGTGGGCGCCGATCTCGATGCCGAGCAGATGCCCGGCCTCGGCGTGGAAGCGGAACCGGCGGGCGGGACGGCCCTGCTTGCGGGCGTCGCCCGGCTCCGGAGCGACCTCGACGACGAGATCGGACTCCGTCAGCCCCTCGATGACCCCCTCGACGGTGGGCCGGGAAAGGCCGGTGCTGTGCACCAGCTCGGTCAGCGTCGGGGTCTGCGCTCCGCGCAGCGCGTGGAGGACGACGGCGGAGTTGATCCGCCGTAGCAGGGAGGGGTCCCCGCCGGTGAGACGCCCCAAGATGTGCCCTCCAGCCTGTGCCTGTGTGTGGCGGATCGTACCCGGCGGACGGCCCGGCGGCGAGTGCCGTCCGGTACCGGTTGGGTGACGCCCGGACCAGGGCCGTCTGACGGACCGCCAATTGTCATAGGGCGGAGGTTTACTGGACACATGGATCTTGCCGCTCAGCTCGCCGAGGTGGACCGGCTGCGCGCCCTGGACTTCCCGGCGCGGCCGGTCCGCACGCCTGCCCTGGACAGCGGCCCGGGCTTCCACCTGGCGGACCTGGCGGTCGGCGAGGACTTCACCGGGGAGGACATCGGCCGCCGCGCGGAGAGCGCCGACGACTTCGGCGCGGCCTGCCAGGCGCTGATCGAACTGCTCGCCCGCCGCTGGGGCGACCCGGAGCCGCTGGACCTGGCGCCGTATCTGATACGGAGCGCCGAGGGCGGCGAGGTGCCGCCGCCGCTGGACGCGCTGTGCGGATACGTGCCCGAGGTCTACGGCTGGCGGGTCGGCGAGCGCTGGATCGCGCTCGGGGTCGGCCAGGGCGGCGCGTCGTTACCCTTCCGGCTGGTGCTCGCGACAGCCGATCGGCGGGCGATACCGGGACCTGAGCCTGTGCCGGACCGTATACGGGAGGCGCCGCGGAATTCCGAGCCCGCGCCGGTCCCGACGCCTGCCGCGGAAAGACCACCGGGGCCGTACGGCCGGCCGGGCGCGTCCGGTCCGCCGGCCCACCGCGACAACGCGCCGGACTGACGCCGCCCGGTCCGACTGCCCGGCCCAAGGGAGCTGTTACGACAGTCCGTAGGCCGCTGCCCGCAGCCGGGCGAACTCCTCGGCCAGCGCGACCGGCGACCAGTGCGCGTTGAGCCCGCTGGGGCTCGGCAGCGCCCAGATCCGGGTGTCGCCTATGCGCCGCTCCTGCGGGCCGACCCGCGCGTCCTTCTCCGCGAAGGCGACCCGGTACGCGGTCACGCCCAGCACCGCCAGCCACCCCGGCCGGTACGTCTCGACCGTGGCGGTCAGTCTCCGACCACCGGCGATCAGCTCGTCCCGGCTCAGTTCGTCGGCGCGCGCGGTCGCCCGCGGGGCGACATTGGTGATACCGAGCCCGAGGGTCAGCATCTCGCGCTGCTCGGAGGGCGCGAAGCGGCGCGGAGTGAAGCCGGAGGCGTGCAGCGCGGGCCAGAACCTGTTGCCCGGCCGGGCGAAGTGGTGCCCGGTCGCGGCCGACATCAGCCCCGGGTTGATCCCGCAGAAGAGCACCCGCAGCCCGCCGGCGACGATGTCCTCCAGCGTCCGGTCGCGGGCCGCCGTCAGCTCCTCGGGGGTCAGAGGATCGCCCCCGGCCGGTACACGGCGGCCGCCGGGTGCGCCTTGAGCACGTCCTCGACCCGCCGGACGACCTCGGCGACCTGCCCGGCCGCCGCGCCCGTGAACGACAGCCGGTCGGCCATCAGCGCGTCGAGCTGCGTACGGTCCAGCGGGATGCGGTCGTCCGCGGCCAGCCGGTCCAGCAGCTCGTTGCGCTCGGTGCCCTGCTCGCGCATCGCCAGCGCGGACGCCACCGCGTTCTCCTTGATGGCCTCGTGCGCGCTCTCCCGGCCGACGCCCGCCCGGACCGCGCCCATCAGGACCTTGGTCGTGGCCAGGAACGGCAGGTAGCGGTCCAGCTCGCGGGCGACCACGGCCGGGAAGGCGCCGAACTCGTCCAGCACCGTCAGGAACGTCTCCAGCAGCCCGTCCAGCGCGAAGAACGCGTCAGGCAGCGCGACCCGGCGCACCACCGAGCAGGACACGTCGCCCTCGTTCCACTGGTCGCCGGCCAGCTCGCCGGTCATCGAGGCGTAGCCGCGCAGGATCACCATCAGGCCGTTGACCCGCTCGCAGGAACGGGTGTTCATCTTGTGCGGCATCGCCGAGGAGCCGACCTGGCCCGGCTTGAAGCCCTCGGTGACCAGCTCGTGCCCGGCCATCAGCCGGATCGTCTTGGCCAGCGACGAGGGCGCGGCGGCCAGCTGCACCAGCGCGGTCACCACGTCGTAGTCCAGCGAGCGCGGGTAGACCTGGCCGACCGAGGTGAACGCCCGGGAGAAGCCCAGGTGGTCGGCGATCCGGCGCTCCAGGTCGGCGAGCTTGTCGCTGTCGCCGCCGAGCAGGTCGAGCATGTCCTGCGAGGTGCCGACCGGGCCCTTGACGCCGCGCAGCGGGTAGCGGTCGATCAGCTGCTCGACGCGCTCGAAGGCCACCAGCAGCTCGTCCGCGCCCGTCGCGAAACGCTTGCCGAGCGTGGTCGCCTGGGCCGCCACATTGTGCGAGCGGCCCGCCATGACCAGCTCCGCGTACTGCGCCGACAGCTGCCCGAGCCGGGCGAGCACCGCGACCGTACGGTCCCTGACGAGTTCCAGCGACAGCCGGATCTGGAGCTGCTCGACGTTCTCCGTCACATCGCGGGACGTCATGCCCTTGTGGATCTGCTCGTGCCCGGCCAGCGCGTTGAACTCCTCGATGCGGGCCTTCACATCGTGCCGCGTGACCTTCTCGCGCTCGGCGATGGAGCCGAGATCGACCTCGTCGAGCACCCGCTCGTAGTCGGCGAGCGCCCGCTCGGGCACCTCGATGCCGAGGTCCTGCTGAGCGCGCAGGACGGCGATCCACAGCCGGCGCTCCAGCTTCACCTTCTGCTCGGGGGACCAGAGGGCGGCTAGCTCCGCGGAGGCGTAGCGGCCGGCGAGGACGTTCGGGATACGCGGCTTGGCTGTCACGTGGGGAGATTCTACTGGTCGCGCCGGGGCGGTACGTCCATGGTCAGCCCTCGGACGGGGCCGGGTACGGGGTCGCGGGCGCGTCCTGCGACGGGATGCCGCCCGCGTCCCGCGACGGCACGGGGATCGGGCCCGGATACGGTACCAACTGCGCGCGTTTGGGCAGGCGGCCGTCACCGGAGGAGCGGCCGGTCAGCCGGCGGCCGATCCACGGCAGCAGGTGCTGACGGGTGAAGCGCAGATCCGCTCCCCGCCTGGCCGCCCAGCCGGGGAGCACGGGCGGCGGCAGCGGGCGGGTCCAGTCGGACGCGGCGGGCAGCCCGAGCGCCTGCCACACCGCCTCGGCCACCCGCTCGTGGCCCTCGGCGGTCAGATGCAGCCGGTCGTCTGCCCACATACGCGGGTCGCCGAGCACGTCGGCGCCGTACAGATCGACCACGACGGCGCCGTGCTCGCGGGCCAACTCGTCGAGGAAGCCGAACAGGTGCTCCATGCGGGGCAGGAAGCGGGTGGCGACCGGGCCGCGCCTGGCCGGGCTGCGCATCAGCACCAACTGGCCGCAGGAGGGGGCCAGCCTGCGTACCGCGCTCTCCACCAGCGCGCACACCGCGTCCACGTCGCACTTGGGCCGCAGCATGTCGTTGAGACCGCCGACCAGGGTGACGAGGTCCGCGCCCATCGCGGCCGCGGCGTCGACCTGGTCGTCGGCGATCTGCCGGATCAGCTTGCCGCGCACGGCGAGGTTGGCGTACCGGAACGCGTCCGCGTCGGGCCGGGGGAGCGCGGCCAGCCGGTCGGCGAGCAGGTCCGCCCACCCCCGGTACGAGCCGTCGGGCAGCAGATCGGACATGCCCTCGGTGAAGGAGTCGCCGACGGCGACGAAGCTGGAGTAACTGGAGTAGGTGACAGGCGTCTGCATGGCGCGGCGATCCTATGCGACCGCTTGGTCGGTACGAAAACGCAAGCGCGCCTCCGCGCACTGCGTCGAGCCCGCGCCTCCCGCGCCTCCCGCGCCGCTCCGGCGCACCCCGGGCCGGCGCGACCGCGACGTGCGTCCCTCCGTGTCGTCGCGCCCGCGTGCCGAACTCGGGGGCGACCTCGCGTCGCGTTCCGCGCCGGGGCGGGGGCCGCGTCGAGCCCCCGGCGTGCCACCGCGGAGCGGTCACGCGCGGCCGCGGCCGACCAGTTCCTTCAGGACGTCCTCCATGGTGACCAGGCCCACGCCGAGGCCCTGGTCGTCCACCACCGCCGCCAGATGGGCGCGGCCCGCGCGCATCGCGGTGAGCACGTCGTCCAGCGGGGTGGCCGCGCCGACCCGCGTGATGTGCCGCAGCGCGGACCGCGGAAAGGCCGCGTCGCGCGGCTCGGCGTCCAGCGCGTCCTTGACGTGCAGATAGCCCAGCACCCGCCCGTCGTCGTCGGCGACCGGAAAGCGCGAGAACCCCGACCGCGCGCTCAGCGCCTCCAGACCCTCCGCCGTGATGCCCAGCCGCGCCCGTACCACCCGGTCGGCGGGCAGCACGATCTCGCCGACCGGCCGCCGGCCCAGCTCCAGCGCGTCCCGCAGCCGCTCGGTCGACCGCTCGTCCAGCAGCCCGGCGGCCGCCGCGTCCCCCACCATCCGGGCCAGCTCGTCGTCCGAGAAGACCGCCGCCACCTCGGTCCTCGGCTCCACCCGCACCAGCCGCAGCACCGCGTTGGCCAGCGCGTTGATCCCGCCGATCAGCGGCCCCAGCGCCCGGGTCAGCGCCACCAGCGGCGGCCCGAGCAGCAGCGCGGCCCGGGGCGGATCGGCCAGCGCGATGTTCTTCGGCACCATCTCGCCGAACAGCATGTGCAGGTAGGTGGCCACCACCAGCGCGATCACGAACGAGATCGGATGGACCGCGCCCTGCGGAGCGTGCGCCGTGTGGAAGACCGGCTCCAGCAGATGCGCGATGGCCGGCTCCGCGACGATGCCGAGCACCAGCGTGCACGCGGTGATGCCGAGCTGGGCCGCGGCCAGCAGCGGCGAGATGTGCTCCAGACCCCACAGCACATGGCGGGCCCGCCCGTCACCGGACTCGGCGGCCGGTTCGATCTGACTGCGCCGCACCGAGATCATCGCGAACTCCGCGCCGACGAAGAAGGCGTTCACCATCAGGGTGAGCAGGCCGATCAGCAACTGCACGAAGGTCACGGGCCCGGCCTCCCGCCCCCGTCGCCGCGCGGCGGCGAGATCAGCCGGGCGCGGGCCGCCCGGTGCCGTTCCGCGTCGGTGACCTCGATCCGCCAGCCGTCCAGCTCCAGCGTGTCGCCGTGCTCGGGGATACGGCCCAGGAGGTGCGCCACCAGACCGGCCAGCGTCTCGTACGGCCCCTCCGGCGCGTGCAGCCCGATCCGCTCCAACTGGTCCTCGGTACGGGTGGCGCCGTCGGCCTCGTAGATCCGCCGGCCGCTCGGGTCGGTGCGCAGCAGGAGCAGATCGGGCAGCTCCTGCGGGTCGTGCTCGTCGCGGACCTCGCCGACGACCTCCTCGACGATGTCCTCCAGCGTCACGACCCCGGCCGTACCGCCGTACTCGTCGATCACCACCGCCATCGTCCGGCCGCCGGAGAGCCGGTCGAGCAGCCGGTCCACGGTCAGCGACTCCGGGACCAGCAGCGGGTCGCGCAGCAGCTCGGTCACCGGCAGCCGGGGGCGGCGGTCGGCGGGGACGGCCAGTACGTCCTTGATGTGGACGGTGCCGATGACCGCGTCCAGGCTGTCGCGGTAGACGGGGAAACGGGACAGGCCGGTGGCCCGGGTCACGCTCGCCACGTCCTCCGCCGTCGCCCCGGCCTCCAGCGCGGTGACCCGGACCCGGGGGGTCATCACGTTCTCGGCGGTCAGCTCGCCGAGATTCAGGGTGCGGACGAACAGCTCGGCGGTGTCCGCCTCCAGCGTGCCCTCGCGCGCCGAGTGCCGGGCGAGCGCCGCCAGCTCCTGCGGGCCGCGGGCCGAGGCCAGCTCCTCGGCCGGCTCCAGGCCCATACGGCGCAGCACCCGGTTGGCGGTGTTGTTCAGATGGCGGATCAGCGGCCCGAAGGCGGCGGTGAAGACCCGCTGCGAGGGCGCGACCGCCTTGGCGACCCGCAGCGGCCGGGAGATCGCCCAGTTCTTCGGGACGAGCTCGCCGATCACCATCAGGGCCAGGGTCGACAGCGCCGTGCCCAGCACCAGGCCCAGCGAGGACGCCCCGGAGCGCGGCAGACCGGCGGCCCGCAGCGGTCCGCGCAGCAGCTTGCCGATGGACGACTCGGCCAGCATGCCGATGATCAGCCCGGTCGCCGTGATGCCCAACTGCGCGCCGGACAGCTGCACGGTCAGATTCCGTACGGCGGACAGGGCCGCGGCGGCGCCGCGCTCACCGTCGCGGGCGGCCCGCTCCAGCTCACCGCGCTCGATCGTGGTCAGCGAGAACTCCGCCGCGACGAACACGCCACAGGCGAAGGTCAGCAGGACGGCCACCACCAGGAGCAGCGTTTCGGTCATCGGCACACCTCGCTCCCATGATCGGCCAGCCACCCGGCCGCCGCACGGCGCGGCGCCGCGTGCCCGCGGGGGCGGGGCTCCGGGGCGTGGGGTCGCGGGACGGCGGTGGCCGCAGTGCGGTACGGCGCCGGGGCCGCCCGGGCGCGGCGGTCGGGTCGGGCGCGGGGCGCCACTCCGGGCGCGGTAGGGCGCATGCGAGTCGGCGCGCACCCCTCGGCAACGATCCGCCCAGGCGTGGGGGACACGGCGCCAGGGGCCGTTACGGCGTCGGGGCGGCCGGAAAGCTGCTGGCCCGAGGGTCCCGGGGCCGGGCCCGTACGGCGCGAGGGCCGTCGAACGTGGCGGGCGGTGGGTCGGGGCCGGGCCGGTCAGGCCAGCGGCTTTGTCCAGCGGCGCCAGCGCTCTTCGCGGACGTAACCGGTCGCGCGCCACGCGTGGTGTGCCCGCTCGTTCGCGTCCAGGACCATCGCGTCGCCGCGCCGCCCGCCCAGCGCCAGGAAACGTTCCTCCGCGGCCGCCAGCAGCACCCGCGCCACCCCCTGGCGGCGGGCGTCCGGGTGGACGGCCAGCCGGTAGAGGTGACAGCGCCACCCGTCGAAACCGGCGATCACCGACCCCATCAGGACGCCGTCGCGCTCGGCGAGCAGCAGGGCCTCGGGGTCCCGCCCGATCAGCCGGGCCACCCCCGCCTCGTCGTCGCTGATGCTCGTGCCCTCCGCCGCCACCTGCCAGAACGCGAGCACCGCGGCGGCGTCGGACGGATTCGCGGGCCGTATACGAAGATCACTCATACGCGGCAGCCAACCACCCCGCGGCGCCTGGCTCAGGGAATTCCGCGATCCGGACGCGGCCCTCGTCACCCACCCTTGCCGCTACTAGCGCCACGGCGCTAGCGTGGGTGTATGGCGAAGACCCAGTTGAACGTGCGGGTGGACGAAGCCACCGCCGAGACGGCGCGGGAACGCGCTTCGCAGCGCGGCATCAGTGTGAACCGGTACATCGAGGAACTCGTCCAGCAGGACGAGGGGGAGAACGGCCGGGCGTTCGTCCAGGCCGCCGCCGACTTCATGAAGCAGTACGAGGCGGTCTTCGAGGAGGAACTCGACAACCGGCCGGAAGGTTCGCGTTGACCCTCAGGATCGACCTCGCCTGGCTGCTGATGGTCGCCGAGCACAACACCCCCGGCGACCCGCAGGTGACGGACTGGGGCGCACTCGTCGCGGCGGTCAGCCGACACCGGGCGGAGATCTTCGGGCGGCCGGTCTACGCGGACGAGTACGAGCGCGCGGCGGCGCTGATGCAATTGTTGGTGCATGTGCCGGCGCTTGAGCGGTCGAACGCGCTGTTCGCGACGGCGGTCGCGTACGCGTATCTCGTCGCCGTGGGGCAGAAGGTGGTGACGAGTCCGGAGCGGGTGCGGGATTTGGCCCGGCTGGTTCGGGAGGGACGTGCGGACGTCCCCCGCATCGCGGAGGAGCTGCGGGCCTGGACGAAATAGCCCCTCCGGCCCGGGAGCCGCCCAGCGGGTGCGCGATCTGGCTCCGCGCCGCGCAGACGCCGCCCTCCGCGCGGGGTGCGACTCCCGGGCGCGGGCGCGCGGGCAGCGTCGTCGTCCGCACGCCCCTGCGGGGTGCCCTCCCGGCGGGTGTACGCGGCCGTGGAGCAGGTGCGCGTCCGTGCGGGGTGCGACTCCCGTCGCGGGGGTTCGCCACCGTGGTCGTCCGTACGTCCGTACGGGGTGCCCTTCCGGCGGGTGTACGCGGCGGTCGGACGGGTGCGCGTCCGTGCGGGGTGTGACTCCCGTCGCGGGGGTTCGCCACCGTGGTCGTCCGCACGTTCGCGCGGGGTCCGCGCCCGGCGGCGCGGGGGTAAGTCCTGGGCTGGCGCCGGACCGCGGCCGCCCTCCGGGCGGGGTGCCCTCCCGGCGGGGATACGCGGGGGATGTCCCACGCCAGAAACGCGGCGTGCCGTGCAACCGCACGCTTCCGACCCCGGCTCCACGGTGACTTTCTTCGTCACCGGAACCCACCACTTTGGCCCCCTGCCCCGACCACGGAGGGCCGCGAGGACCGACCGGCCGGGGCAACGCCTACGCGGCTGTGGAGCAGGTGCGCGTCCCTGCGGGGTGCGACTCCCGGCGTGGGGGTCGCGGCGTCGTCGTTGTCCGCACGTTCGTGCGGGGTGTCCGTGCTTTGCGGCGCGGGGCGGCTCCCGCCCTCCCCCAAAGCTTCGCCTGGGGGTACGTACCCCCATCTCGCTGTGCTCTCCCGGGCAACTCGGACTCCGTCCGAAGGTCTTCTTGTGGGGATGCTGCGCCGTCGGCGGCTGCCGGGCCCCGGGGGCAGGGGCGTGTGGGGTGATGCCGGCTGCAAGCCTTCCCGTGGGGGTGCGGTGCCGTCCGCGGCTGGCGCTAGTAGGTTGGTTGGGGGAGAGGCGGGGTGTAGATCTTGGTGAAGGCGAGGGCGTCCCATTGGCCGCCGAGTTGGGGGGCCAGCCAGTCCGGGGCGGCGGCGCGGAACTCGGCGGGTGACAGCTTGGCGGCCGCCTGGGGGAGCGCGCCCAGGAGCGGGGCGCCCGCGGCCTGGGGGAGGTCGACGACGTTGCAGCGTTCGGCCAGGTCGGGGTCGGCGCGCCAACTGCCGATGATCACGCCGAGGCAGTTCAGCCGGCGGGACTTGAGCGCTTCCGCGGTGAGCGCGGTCGCGTTGAGCGTGCCGAGCCCGGCGGGAGCGACCAGCAGCACCCGGGCGTGCAGCAGCGCGGCCACGTCCGCCAGCGTCGAGCCCTGTTCGTCGTAACGGACCAGCAGGCCGCCCGCGCCCTCGACGAGCACGACGTCGTGAACGGCCGCGAGTTTCGCCGCCGCCTCCGCGATCTCGCCGGGGGAGATGGTCTCCCGGCCGGAGCGGCGGGCCGCGGTCGCGGGGGCCAACGGCTCGGGGTAACGGGCCAGTTCGACCGCCGTCACCTCACCCGCGAGCCGCGCAACCTCGGCGGCGTCCCCGGGCTCGTCCTCGGCCACGCCGGTCTGCGCGGGCTTGAGCACGGCCACGCTCAGCCCCTGCGCCAGCGAAGCCGCGGCGACGGCCGCTGTCGTCACGGTCTTCCCGACCTCGGTACCCGTCCCGGTGATGACCACGATGGCCACGTTCCCACTCCATTCCTCGTCCTCCCCCCGCCCGACCTTACGATCCCCCTCGCCGCGCGCCCACTCTCCCCCGGAGGCCCGCGGCCGCCGAGGGCGCCGCACCCCCACGGGAAGGCTTGCAGCCGGCATCACCCCACACGCCCCTGCCCCCGGGGCCCGGCAGCCGCCGACGGCGCTGTACCGCCACAAGAAGACCCGCAGACGGAGGCTTTGGGGGAGGGCGGGAACGACCCCGCGCCGCCAGGCACGGGCACCCCGCACGGACGTGCGGACGACGACGGTGCCGCGGCCCCCGCGATGGGAGTCGCACCCCGCGCGGACGTGCACGTCCCACTTGCCGCGTACCCCCGCCGGGAGGGCATCCAGCATGGACGCGCGGACGGCGACGACGGTGCCGCGATCCCGGCGACGGGCGTTGAGCCCCGCATGGATGTGCACCTGCTCCACAGCCGCGTATCCCCGCCGGGAGGGCACCCCGCACGGACGTGCGGACGACGACGGTGCCGCGGCCCCCGTGACGGGAGTCGCACCCCGCACGGATGTACGCCTGGCCCACGGCCGCGTACCCCCGCCGGGACGGCACCCCGCACGGACGTGCGGACGACCACGGCGCCGCGCCCGCGCTCCGCGCGCCCCCGCGGGCCCTCAGCCCGCCGCCGCGGCGGCCAGAACACCCGCCGCGACCCTCGCAACATCCTCATCCCCCGTCACATACGGCGGCATCGTATAGACCAGGTCCCGGAACGGCCGCAGCCACACCCCCGCCCGGACCGCCGCCCGCGTCGCGGCCGCCATGTCGACCGGGTGGTCGAGCTGGACGACGCCGATCGCCCCCAGCACCCGTACGTCCCGCACCCCCGGCAGGGACTCCGCACCGGCCAGGCCGTCCCGCAGGCCCGCCTCGATCCGCTTGACCTCCAGCGCCCAGTCCTGGTCGAGCAGCAGGTCGAGCGACGCGCAGGCCACCGACGCGGCCAGCGGGTTGCCCATGAAGGTGGGGCCGTGCGCCAGCACGGGGACCTCGCCCCGCGAGATGCCCTCCGCCACCCGCGACGTGCACAGCGCCGCCGCCATCGTGAGATAACCGCCGGTCAGCGCCTTGCCCAGGCACATCACATCCGGGCAGACACCCGCGTGCTCGGCCGCGAAGAGCCGCCCGGTGCGCCCGAACCCGGTGGCGATCTCGTCGAAGACCAGCAGCACGTCGTGCTCGTCGCACGCCTCCCGCAGCACCCGCAGATACCCGGGGGAGTGGAAGGCCATCCCGCCCGCGCCCTGCACCACCGGCTCCACGATCACCGCGGCCAGCTCGTGCGCGTGACGCCCGATCAGCTCGCGCAGGTGCGCGGTGTACGCGGGGTCGGGCGGCGTGTCGAAGCCGGGCGGCGGGGCGTCCGCGAAGACCTGCCGGGGCAGCGCCCCGGCCCACAGCTCGTGCATCCCGCCGTCCGGGTCGCACACGGACATCGGCTGCCAGGTGTCCCCGTGGTAGCCGCCGCGCCAGGTCAGCAGCCGGCGCTTCTCCGGGCGGCCGAGCGAACGCCAGAACTGCAGGCACATCTTGACGGCGACCTCGACCGACACCGAGCCCGAGTCGGCCAGGAAGACATGCCGCAGCGGCTCCGGGGTGATCTCGACCAGCCGGGCGGCCAGCCGTACCGCGGGCTCGTGGGTGAGCCCGCCGAACATCACATGGCTCATCCGGGACAACTGGTCGCGTACGGCCTCGTCCAGCGCCGGGTGCCGGTAGCCGTGGATCGCCGACCACCAGGAGGACATGCCGTCCACGAGTTCGCGGTGGCCCTCGGCGGGCGCGGCCAGCCGCAGCCGTACCCCGGCGGCCGACTCGACGACCAGCGGTTCCTGGCGGCCGGGCATCGGACCGTACGGGTGCCAGACGTGCCGCCGGTCGAGGTCGAGCAGCGCCTCGGGGGTCAGCCCGGCGGGCAGCGGCTCAGGCATTGGGCGGCAGATCCGTGCCCGCGCCGCGCCGCCGTACGGAGACCAGACCCGTACGGGCAGTAGCGGCCACCGGCTCGGCGGCCACCGGCTCGGCAGAGGCGTGTTCGGCAGCGGCCGGCTCGGAGGTGGCCTGCACCGGAACCCCGCACGAGCCCGCACCTGAGCCCGCCTCACCGCACGGCCCGCACCCGCCCTCGTGCGTCCCGCACCCGCCCGCGCCCTCCGCGCCCCGGTGCGCGGGCAGCGTGGTCGTCCCCGCGCCCTCCACCTCGAAGCCCGCGTCGGCGATCATGTCGAGGTCGGCCTGCCCGGCCTGGCCCTCGCTGGTCAGGTAGTCGCCCAGGAAGATCGAGTTGACCAGGTGCAGGGCCAGCGGCTGCATCGTCCGCAGATGCACCTCGCGCCCGCCCGCCAGCCGTACCTCCACGTCCGGGCAGACGAACCTGACCATCGCCAGGATGCGCAGGCACCGCTGCGGGGTGAGGTTCCACTCCTCGGCCAGCGGGGTCCCCTCGAACGGGATCAGGAAGTTCACCGGCACCGAGTCCGGGTCCAGCTCCCGCAGCGAGAACACCACGTCGACCAGGTCCGCGTCGCTCTCGCCCATGCCGGCGATCAGCCCGGAGCACGCCGACAGCCCCGCCGCCTGCGCCCGCTGCACGGTGTCCACCCGATCGGCGTACGTGTGCGTGGTGGTGATGTCCCCGTACGTGCCCTCGGAGGTGTTGAGGTTGTGGTTGTACGCGTCCGCGCCCGCCGCCCGCAGCCGGCCGGCCTGACCGTCGGAGAGCAGCCCGAGGCAGGCGCACACCTCGACGTCCTCGTTCTGCTCCTTGATCGCCTCGATGGTCTTCGAGACCCGGTCCACGTCCCGGTCGGTCGGGCCGCGTCCGCTCGCCACCAGGCAGACCCGCTTCGCGCCGCCGGCCACCCCGGCCCGCGCCGCCGCCGCGGCCTCGTCGGGCTTCAGCCAGGTGTACTTGAGGATGTCGGCCTTGGAGCCGAGCCGCTGCGAGCAGTACGAGCAGTCCTCGGGACACAGCCCGGACTTGAGGTTGACCAGGTAGTTCAGCTTGACTCTGCGCCCGAACCACTGACGGCGCACCCGGCCCGCCGCCGCCACCACCTCCAGCAGTTCGTCGTCGGAGGTCGCCAGCACGGCAAGCGCCTCGTCCCGGGTGGGCAGCTCACGCCGCAGCCCCTTGTCCACCAGAGTGGTCAGCAGATCCATACGGCCGATCCTCGCCTACGAGGACACCCCCGGCCAATGGCGGACCGCACAACACGCGCGCCCCAGGCTGTGTGCATCACCACACCCCGTGCACGGTCCCGGCCCAGTACGTTGCTGCACGTACTCCGATCCGCCGACCGACCCCAGGGACCGCAGTGAACAGCACGCAGCCGCCGCACGGCCCCTTCGGGTGGATCGCCGAACAGGCCAGGGTCCGGGCCGAGGCGGGGCTGCGGCGCGAACTGCGGCCGCGCGCCGCCGACTCGCCGCTGACCGACCTGGCGGGCAACGACTACCTCGGTCTGACCCGCCACCCCGAGGTCACCCGCGCCGGGGCCGACGCCTGCCTGCGCTGGGGCGCGGGCTCCACCGGCTCCCGGCTGGTCACCGGCAGCACCGCACTGCACGCCGAACTCGAAGCCGAGATCGCCGACTTCACCGGCTTCGAGGCCGCGCTCGTACTCGCCTCCGGCTACGCCGCCAACCTCGCCGCGGTCACCGCGCTCACCGCCCCCGGCAGCCTGCTGGTCTCCGACGCGGCCAACCACGCCTCGCTCATCGACGGCTGCCGGCTCTCCCGGGCCCGTACCGAGGTCGTACGGCACGCCGACCCCGAGGCCGTGCGCAAGGCGCTGGACGGGCACGACGGGCGGGCCGTCGTGGTCAGCGACTCGGTCTTCTCGGTGGACGGCGACGCGGCCCCGCTGCCTGGGCTGGCCGCCGCCTGCCGGGAGTACGGCGCCGCGCTGCTCGTCGACGACGCGCACGGCTTCGGGGTGCTGGGCGAGGGCGGGCGCGGCGCTGTGCACGCCGCCGGGCTCGCCGGGGCGCCCGACGTGGTGTGCACCGCGACCCTGTCCAAGGCCATGGGCGCGCAGGGCGGGGTGGTGCTCGGCCCGGCCGCCGTCATCGAGCACCTGGTCAACGCGGCCCGCACCTTCATCTTCGACACCGGCCTGGCCCCCGCCGCCACCGCCGCCGCGCTCGCCGCGCTGCGGGTGCTGCGCCGCGAGCCCGAGCGGGCCGACCGGGCCCGCGCGGTGGCCCGGGACTTCCACCGGCGGCTGACCGGGGCCGGGTTCGACGCGGTCGCGCCCGACTCCTGCGTGGTGTCGGTGCGCGCGCCCTCGCCCGAGGCCGCCTTCGGCTGGGCGGCCCGGTGCCGGGACGAGGGCCTGGCGGTCGGCTGCTTCCGGCCCCCGTCCGTGCCCGACGGGGTGTCCCGGCTGCGGCTCACCGCCCGCTGCGACCTGACGGACCGCCAGGTGGCCGCCGCGGTCGACGTCATCGTACGGACGGCGCCGCGCGGCTGAGCGGCGCCATCCACCCGGGCCCGTGCCCGCCCGTACCCGTCCACCCGGGCCCGCGTCCGGTCAGACCGAGCCGAGCCCGCCGCCCTCCAGCGCCTGAACGAAGTCACCCCAGGCGTCCGGCGCGAACAGCAGCGCGGGTCCGAGCCGGTCCTTGGAGTCGCGGACGGCCACCTCGCCCGAGCCGAGCCGGGCTGTCTCCACGCAGTTGTTCGCGGCGGTGCTGTGGCTGCTGCGTCTCCAACTCACGCCGGAAAGCGTCGCGCTGGAGGAAAGGTAACGGGACAACGTCGTCATGATGCCTCCTTTGTGCGGCGGTTCTTATGACGGGTACACGGGGAGCGCTAAAGCGACATTTCCGCACGGATACCGGCGATCATGGCAGCCGACTCCTCGCACGGTAGAGCGCGGGCGCGCAATCGGGCGAACGCGGTGCCGTACGCGGTGATGTCCTCTTTCCGATCGATGTAAACACTACTCGTCAAATGGTCGACAACAACCACATCCAGATCGGCAATGCGCGGAAATGAGAAGATGATGAACGAATTCGTCACACCCATGTGCCCGCCCGCCGTGAACGGCAGAACCTGAAGGCGGATTTGCGGGAGCCGGGCGGCCTCTTCCAGGCAGCGCAACTGTTCGGCCATCACCTCGGGGCCGCCGACCCCGCGCCGCAGCACGGCCTCGTCGAGCACCACCCACAGCTCCAGCGGCCGGTCCTGACGCAGCACCGCCTGCCGGGCTATTCGCACATCGACCAGCGCGTCGACCTCGCGCCGGCCCAGATGCGGCATGACGTCCCTGGTCAGCGCGTGAGCGTAGGCCGGGGTCTGGAGCAGCCCCGGCACCACGCTGTTCTCCATCGAACGGGCCCGGCTCGCGCCCGTCTCCAGGTTGATGAAGTCGCGGTACTCCACCGGCAGCACCTCGCGGAACTCGTGCCACCACCCGCGCTGGTGCCCCTTGCCGGCCAGCGTGCCGAGCAGGTCCCGCAGATCGCGGTCGCGCACCCCGTACACATCGAGCAGCACGGTCACGTCCTCGGCGCGCACGCTGCTGCGGCCGGTCTCGATCCGGCTGACCTTCGACTGGTGCCAGCCGGCCAGGCCGGCCGCCTCCCCGCTGGTCAGTCCGGCCAGATCGCGCAGCCGGCGCAACTCCTCGCCGAGCCGGCGCCGCCGTACGGCCGGGACTTGTTCCATGGCTTCTCGAACCTCCGATGGTGAGCGGTGCGGCCGAAGCGCCGTCGTTACGACAGTCTGCCGACCAAATGCATTCTCACGTAGCAGAGTTCACCGTTTCGAGCGACAGATATATGCATTGCACTGTGGATCGACCGTAATAGCGGCACGATGGGTGCCACTCTGGCGCGAATCAGCCGTATCCGGAGCCCGGTCCGTAGGCGGGCCGGCGCCCGACTGCGGGCACGGCGGGAAAGGGAACAGCGTCGCCATGGCAGATCTTCAGGAAGTATCCGTCACCCTGCCGAGTGACCCCTCGTCGGTGACGACCGCCCGGTCCTACGTGTGCGCGCGGCTCGCCGAGTGGGGGCTGCCGCCGGACACCCCGGCCTTCGACTCCGTACGCCTGATCGTCTCGGAGCTCGCCACCAACGCCGTACTGCACACCTCGGGCCAGTCGCCGACCTTCACCGTCGACCTCCGGCTGGAGCGCTCCGAGGAGTTGTCCCTCGGCGTCACCGACAGCCATCCACGCTGGCCCCAGCGGCTGCCCGCCGCCGTCCAGCAGGACAACGGGCGGGGCATGGTGATCATCCGTCACCTCATCGCCGAGTCCGGCGGCAAGCTCCGGATCACCCCGACCGAGGACGGCGGGAAGACCATCTGGATCATGATTCCCTGGGCGGTGCCGGTGCGGTGAGCCCGGGGGCGGGCAGGGGTACGGCCCTCCGCCGGTGCACGGCGTTGTACGGCTTCCGTCCGCGGGCCGTTCTCAGTCCGCGCACGGCGGTACGAGCAGGGCCTCGGCGCCCACCGGTGTGAAGCCCGCGGAGAGCAGGGCCCGTACGCTCGCCGCGTTGCCCGGGGCGATCTGCGCCCACAACGGCTCACCGTCGGGCACCAGATGCCGTGCGGCCAGGGCGAGCCGGCGGCCCAGCCCCCGGCCGCGCGCGTCCGGGTCCACCTCGACGGCGGTCTCCCAGCGCCCGGCGACCCCGCGCCCGAGGAGCACCGTGCCCCCGGGGACGGTCCAGGCCCGTACGCCGTCGCGGTGCCGCAGCGCGCGGACGATCCTCGGGTGGCCGCGGTCCTCGGTCTCCCGCAGGTCGAGCGGCGGAGGGCCGGGGAGCGGGGCCGCCACGGTGAGCAGGTCGATGTTGTTGACGCGGCGGCCGGTGCCGGCGGCGAGCGCGGTCAGGAAGGGCGGGTTGAGCGGCGCGGAGAGGTCGCCGGGCGGGAGCAGGGCGCGCAGGGCGGCTGACTCCGCGCCCGATTCCGCGCCCGATTCCGCGCCCGGGGCCGCGTCCGGTTTCGCGTCCGTGTCGGCGAAGACCACGGTGTGCGCGGTGAAGGCGATGACCCCGGCGTCCCGCGCCGACGGCTGCGGCAGGAAGGTGACCGTGCCGTCGGCGGGCGGGAAGGCGCCTCGGGCGGCCTCGGCCAGCATGCGCCGCAGGGACGCCGGTTCGCTCATCCGGCCATCATTTCAGCTGACCGGCGGGGTCGTTCAGCCGCGGGCGGCGGCCTCGACGAGCGCTTCCAGGTTGTCGAGATTCGCGGCGAATTCGGCGTCCCAGTCCACCGGGGGGATCAGCCACTCCGCGACCGCCCGATGGCCCGGCAGCGTGCCGCCGGGCAGTTGCCGGCCGCGCTCCCCGCGCGGGTCCGGCACGCCGGGGCCGAAGCGGCCGCCGGCCTCCGAGGCGATCCAGCCGAGCACGAAGGTGCTCACGAGCCGTTCCATGCGCGGCACCTCGGCCGGGGGGATGCCCGCGTCGAGGAGTGCGGAGTAGAGGAGATCGACGGTGGCCACCGCGTCCGGGGTGACGGCCGGCCGGGAGAACACCAGGGACGCCACCCACGGGTGACCGATCGACAGGCTCCGCGCGGTGTGCGCGAAGGCGCGCAGCCGCTTGCGCCAGTCCACGTCCTGCCCCATCTCGGGCGCGGCCTCGTACACCTGGGCGAGCACCCGGCCGAGCATCGCGTCCAGCAGGCCCGCCTTGTCCTTGACGTGCGGATACAGCGCCATCGGGGTGACGCCGACCGCCTGCGCGACGGCCCGCATCGACAGGCCGGAAAGGCCGCGTTCGTCAGCGATGGCCAGGGCCGCTTCCAGGATCTCTTCCCGTTTTCCGCTCATGCCTCTACAGTGTAGATCTATACGGTGTAGATCAACTTCTGGAGGGGTGACGATGCTGGTCGTCGAGGGACTGACGAAGAGGTACGGGAAGACGTTGGCGCTCGACGGCTTCTCGCTGGAGGTGCGGGCCGGGGAGGTCACCGGGCTGATCGGGCACAACGGGGCAGGGAAGACGACGTTCGTGGAGGTCACCACCGGTCTGGTGCGGCCCGGGGCGGGGCGCGTCACCGTCTGCGGGATCGACGCGCTGGCCGAACCGCGGGCCGCCCGCGCGCTGTTCGGCGTCGCGCCGCAGGAGCTCGCCCTCTACCCGACGGTCACCGTCCGCGAGCACCTGGGGCTGTTCGCCGGGCTCGCGGGGCTGCGGCGGGCCGCCGCAGCCCGCTCGGTCGAGGCGGTCGCGGAGGAGCTGGTGCTCGGGGACGTGCTGGACCGGCGGTGCGCGGTCCTCTCCGGCGGGCAGCGGCGCCGTACGCAGGCCGCCGCCGCGATGGTCGGCTCGCCGCGCGTGCTGCTGCTCGACGAGCCGACCGCGGGCGCGGACCCCGAGACCCGGCAGGCGCTGCTCGCGGCGGTACGGGCCCGCGCGGACGCGGGTGCGGCGGTCGTCTACACCACGCACTACCTGCCCGAACTCGTCGACCTGGACGCGACGTTGGCCGTGGCCAGGGCCGGACGCGTGGTCGCCCGCGGGGAGCGGGCGGCGCTCACGAGCGGGCTGCCCGGCGAGGTACGGGTCGCCCTCGACCCGGACCGGCCGCGGCCCGGGCTCCCCGCCGAGCTGGGTTCCCGTACCCGGGACGACGGGCAGGGCGGGCTGCGGATCGCCACCTTCGATCCGCCGGCCGACCTCGCGGCGCTCCTCACCGCCGGGTGCGCGCCCCTCGCGGTCGACGTCCGCCGCCCCGACCTCGACGACCTCTACGCGGCCCTCGCCACCTCGGCGCCCAAGGCCCTCGCCACCCCGCCGGGCACCGAGGCGGAGTTCGCCTCCGGCGGTTTCGTGGACGGCGGGCGGCAACCGGAGCCGGGCGCGGGTGTCCTCGCCGCCGGCCCGCCGGGGCCGGGCGCGGGCGGCCGGAAACCCGGCCCGGATGCTGTCGACGCGCGTATGTCCGTCGCCAATGTGCCCGGCGCCGCCGACGCCGCCGACGCGGCCGGGGCGGGTGGAGAGCCGGGCTGTTCCGGGATCCGGTCGCCGCGTGCCGAGGCGGGTCGCAACGGGGGTGTGCGCGTCTCGGATGGCGCCGGATCCCCGATCTCCGCGGCCGCTGCCACGCAGCGCCGTCCCGCCGTGACAGGCGTGGACCGGCACGCGGCCGTCTTCCTTCCGCCGGGCGGCGAGGAAGGGATTCGCCCTGGTGCCGACGCGGGGGCTGACTCCGCCGTCCGTGTGTCGGCCGCCGCCTCCGGGGTCACGTCGGCGGGTGAGCCCCGGCAACCGCGCGACCCGCGCGAGGGTGGCGGGGGCGCGCGGGGCGGGGTGGGGAGGGCCGGCGTGCTCGTGCGGCACAACGCCGCCGTGCTGCTGCACGAGCCCGGCCCGCTGATCGGCCGCCTCCTCATGCCCGTGATCCTGCTGCTCGCGATGCGGCCGCTCTACACGGCCGTCCAGGGGCCGTCGGGGACCGCGCTGGCCGTCGTCGGCTCGCTCGTGACGTTCTCGCTGCTCGCCCTGTCGATCGTGGGCTCGTCGATCCTGTCCGAGCGGGTCTGGCGCACCTGGGACCGGCTGCGCCAGACCCCCGTACGCGCGGGCGAGCTGCTGATCGGCAAGGCCCTGCCCGTGTTCGGCGTGCTCGCCGCCCAGCAGGTGTTCGTCCTCGGCTTCGGCGTGGTCGCCTTCGGAATGCGCGTGGCCGCGCCCGGCCTGCTCGTGGCCGCCTGCGTCGCCTGGATACTGGCGCTGCTGGGCATGGGCTCGGCCGCCGCCCTGCTCGTACGGAGCTACGGCCAGCTCATGGCCGCGTTCGACATCGGCGCCTTCTTCCTCACCACCCTCGGCGGTGTGCTCGTACCGCTGTCCACCCTCCCGGGCTGGATGCGCGCGGCCGCCCCGCTCTCACCCGGGTACTGGGCCGCCGACGCCCTGCGCGAGGCCGCCATGGGCCACGCGCCGCGTACGTACACGGACATCTGCGTGCTGCTGGCGATAGCGGCCGTCACGGGCACGATCGCCGTCCGGCGTGTCACCCGCGGCTGGGGCCGCGCGCTCGCCGTCTGACGGTCCGGGCCGGGCGCCCGACCAGGGCCCGGATCAGGCGCCCGGCCCGGACCCCGGCTCACCCGACCACCCGCCCGTACCAGACGCTGTTCGTCCAGATGCGTTCCAGCCGGACCGTGGTGCCGGTCTTGGGCGCGTGCCAGATGGTGCCGGCGCCGGCGTAGATGCCGACGTGGTAAACGGAGGAACCGGAGTGGAAGAAGACCAGGTCACCGACTCTTCGGGAGCCCACGGAGATGTGCTGCGTGCTGTTGTACTGCGCCGCCGCCGTACGCGGGAGGGACTTGCCCGCCGCCTTGAACGAGTACAGCGTCAGGCCCGAGCAGTCGAAGCGGTACGGCCCGGACGCCCCCCACTGATAGGGCGAACCCTTCTTCGAGGCCGCGATGCCGAGCGCCTCCGCGCCCAGTGACGCGGCCTCGGCCCGCTGGACGGTCTCCGGCAGCAGGGACGGTACGGTGACGGCCGCCGCGGTGAGCATGGAGGCGGCCCCGAGCCGGGTCAGCCGCGCGGACAGGTGAGGAGACGTGATGCGGTTGAGCGCGGTCATGCGCAACCCTTCGTCATCAGCCTGCGAAGGATGACCTGTCGGGTTCGGGCAGGCGAAGATGCCCGGCCGCGCACTGCGGCTTCACCCCAAGGGCCGGCCCGGACGCGTTCCGGGACCGACCCGTCGTGCTGGGTCCTCCGCTCCTGCCGCTGCACTCATGTCGACCTGGCATCCAACGCGTCGGCAGGACTGGGCATCCGCGCGGACCGCCCCGCCACGGCGGCGGGGGCTTGTCGTCAGCACGGATGGTTACCCACTCCACGCACTCGCGCGGTCACAGAAACGCGCGATGTGAGTCTCGTCACGCCTCCGCCGTCCGGGTGAGCGCCTGCGGCCCGCGCCCGCCGGCCGCCGTCGCCGTACGATCTGACCTGCGACGATCTCCGGGGCTCCCGGCCGGGCCCGGCCGCTGGCCGCAACTGTTCGACGGATTGCCGGAAGCGGCGGAATACGCCAATGGACTGAGCCGAGCCGACACCGGGTGGCGCAACCGGTGGCGCAGCGTCACGAATTCGGCGCCGCGACGGCACATGTCCGGCGGCTCACGCGTCCGCCGGTTCACGCGTCGGGGGTTCGCACCTCCGCGGCCTCACGCGTCCGGCGGCGCCGCGGGGTCGGGCGGCACAGCCACCTGACCGGTCCGCCGCTGCCCGTCGAGCACCCGCAGCGCGCGCCCGAGCGTGGCGTGGTGCATCTGGGTCTCACCGCGCAGATGCATCACGGTGAGCGCCTCCCGCAGTGCGACCGCCCGGCTCACCAGCGCCTGCGCGGCCCGCAGCGCGGCATAGGTGTCCGTGTTGCGGGACGGGTTGATCCGGCCGAGCAGGTCGACGACCTCCAGATAGGTGTCGATCAGCTCGCCCTCCGAGCGGGTCAGCGCCGGCAGCGGCGGCGGTTCCGGCACCACCGCGGGTCACCGCAGGCCGTACGCGGGGGTGTTGGCCTTGCGGCTGGTGGTCGTCCGGTCCACCAGGCCGTAGTCGACGGCCGCTTGCGCGTCGAGGACCTTGTCCCGCTCGATGTCGGCGCGGACCTGATCCAGTTCCCGGCCGGTGTGCCTGACCAGCAGCGTCTCCAACTGCTCGCGGGTGCGCAGCAGTTCATTGGCCTGGATCTCCAGGTCCGACACATCGCCCTGTACGGCCTCGCTCAGCGAGGGCTGGTGGATCAGAACACGCGCGCCCGGTGTGATCAACCGCTTGCCGGGCGAGCCCGCGGCCAGCAGCACCGCGGCGGCGGAGGCCGCCTGGCCGATGCAGACCGTCGCCACGTCGCAGGTGACGAACTGCATCGTGTCGTAGATCGCGGTCATCGCGGAGAAGGAGCCGCCGGGGGAGTTGATGTAGAGGTTGATGTCCTGCTCGGGCGCGGAGCTCTCCAGGTGGATGAGCTGGGCCATCACGTCGTTCGCCGACGTGTCGTCGATCTGCGTGCCCAGGAAGACGATCCGCTCCTGGAGCAGCTTGGAGTAGGGGTCCATCGTGCGGACGCCGTTGCTGCCGCGCTCGGTGAACTCGGGCAGGACGTAGCGGGCGGTGGGACGGAACACGGGTACGCACCTCCATCACTACAAAATGTACAGGACGTACATCTCGTTATGATGGGGAGCATGACCCATGACGTCCCGGTGACACAAGCGCGCGCGGAACTCGCGGAACTCATCAACCGTGTCGTCTACGGCGGCGAACAGGTGGTGCTGACCCGCCACGGCAAGCCGCTCGTGGCACTGGTCTCCGCCGCTGACCTGCGACGACTCCAGGAGCTCGACGCCCCGGCCGAGGAGCAGGTGATCAGCACCGTCTCGACCGTGGGCTCCCGCGCGTCCGCCACGGGCGAACGCCGCAGGTTCGGCATCGCCGCCGAGCACCGCGGCCCGGAGGTGAGGTGACCCCGGCCCGGCGCCCGTACGGTCGGCCGAGCAGCGGCGGCAAGGCGCCTGCGCCCGGCTCAGCGGCACGTACGTTCGGCTTAACAGCCCGTACGCCCGGCTGGGCGGCCGGCTAGCCTTCGGCGCCCAGCAACTCGGTGAAGAGCGCCGCCGCCGGGTCGGGCGCGGCGGCGGACGCGATACCGGCGCCGCGCGCAGGATGACCCGTATGACACCGACCGCCGCCCGGATCGCCCTCGTCGGCGACCACTCCCCGTCCGTCCGCTCCCACCAGCGCATCCCCGGTCTGCTCGGAGCGCTGCGCGAGCACCACGGCGTGCCCGTCGACGCCTACTGGATCGCGTCGCGGGACGCCGAACAGCCCGGCGCCGTCAGCGGGTTCGACGCCGTGTGGCTGCTGCCCGGCAGCCCGTACCGCAGTGAGTCCGGCGCGCTGGAGGCCGTACGGACCGCGCGCGAGCACGGGATTCCCTTCCTCGGCACCTGCGGCGGCTTCCAGCACACGCTGCTGGAGTACGCCCGGAACGTCTGCGGACTGACCAACGCCCGCCACACCGAGAACGACCCCGACGGCGACGCGGACGACGTACTGATCGCCCCGCTCGCCTGCTCGCTGGTCGGACACGAGGGCCGGCTGCGCACCACGCCCGGCAGCCTCGCGGAACAACTGCTCGGCAGCCGGGAGACCGTCGAGCGGTTCCACTGCGCGTACGGGCCGGTGTCCGCGCTGCTGCCCCGACTTGAGGAGCGCGGGCTGCGCTTCACCGGCCACGACCCCGAGGGCGCGCCCCGGGTCGTCGAACTGCCCGGCCACCCGTTCTTCCTCGCCACGCTCTTCCAGCCCGAGCTGTCCGGCGACGGCACGGTCCCGCACCCGTATGTGCGCGCGTTCGCCGAGGCCGCCGTCGCCCGGGCGCACGGGGGCAACTCCCGGACATCGTCACACTTTGATGAAGAATCACCCGCCTGGCCTGTTCGGGGCTGACCTCCGGGGGAAATGATTCGCACCTCGTCACTGTGGCCACAGTGGTCACAAGCCACCCACAGTGCGGAGGGGGAGGTTCGACCTTGAGACGCACGATCGTGCTCGTCTCCGCCGGCGCCCTGATCGCCGGTGCCATCGCCGCCGCCCCGGCGGCCGGCGCGCGTTCCCCGGGGGCCGACCGGCCCGGGCGGGTCACCGTACCCGAGTCCGTCGGCGTCGTGATCGCCGCCGCCGACGCGAAGAAACACGGCATCGACTGGGCCGACTGCCCGGCCGGCTGGGGCCTGGCCGCACCCGTGCAGTGCGGCTGGGTCACCGTGCCCGTCGACTACACCCGGCCCTTCGGGGCCACCATCAGGCTCGCCGTCGACCGGGCGGTCAGCACCGGCACCCCTGCGCAGCGCCAGGGCGCGCTGGTCTACAACCCCGGCGGCCCCGGCGGTTCCGGCCTGCGCTTCCCGGTACGCAGCAGCTCCTCCGCCGCCCTGTGGGTCAACACCGCCAAGGCGTACGACTTCGTGGGCTTCGACCCGCGCGGCGTCGGCCACTCCGCGCCCATCTCCTGCGAGGACCCGCAGGAGGCCGCCAAGGCGCCCAAGGCCGATCCGGTGCCCGACAACGAGGCCGACAAGCGGGCACAGCGCGCGCTCGCCCGCGCCTACGCCGACGGCTGCCTGCGCCGCACCGGCGCCGCGGTGCTCTCCCGGATGACGACGCCCAACACCGCCCGCGACCTCGATGTCATCCGGGCCGCGCTGGGCGAGAAGAGGCTCAACTACCTCGGCGCCTCCTACGGCACGTACCTCGGCGCGGTCTACGCCGATCTGTTCCCGACCCATGTGCGCCGGATGATCGTGGACAGCGTGGTCGACCCGGCCCCCGAACAGATCTGGTACCGCGACAACCTCGACCAGGACGTGGCCTTCGAGGGCCGCTGGAAGGACTGGGAGAACTGGGCCGCCGGTTACGACTCCGTCTACCACCTCGGCGCCACGGCCGCGAAGGTCCAGTCGAACTGGGAGCAACTGCGGGCCGCCGTCAAGGCGCACCCGGTCGGCGGCGTCGTCGGCCCGGCCGAACTCCTCGGCTTCTTCCAGAACGCGCCCTACTACGACTCCACGTGGGCGAACGTCGCCGGCGTCTGGAGCCGCTACCGCGCCGGTGACACCCAGGCCCTGCTGGACGCGGCCGCCCCCGACCCCTCCGACACCGCGGGGAACATCTCCGAGGAGAACGGCAACGCCGTCTACACCGCCGTGGAGTGCACGGACGCCCGGTGGCCGGCCGACTGGCGGACCTGGGACCGGGACAACACCGCGCTCAACGCCGGCTACCCCTTCCTGACCTGGTCGAACGCCTGGATGAACCTGCCCTGCGCGACCTGGCCGGTCCCGCAGCAAACCCCCGTCGACGTCACCACGCACCCCGGGCTGCCCGGGGTACTGATCGTGCAGAGCACCCGCGACGCGGCGACCCCGTACGCCGGGGCGCTCGAACTCCACCGGCGGCTGACCGGATCGCGGCTGATCACCGAGAAGGACGCCGGGTCGCACGGGGTCACCAACCTGGTCAACCCGTGCGTCAACTCGCGGGTCGACGCCTATCTGCTCACCGGGGCGCTCGACCCGCAGGACGTAGTGTGCGGGCCGCACGCCACGCCGGTACCGGCCGCCGCGCGGTAACGCGCGTCACGGGCAACAGGCCGTCCGCCGCCGGAAGCCGGGGCAGCGGACGGCCCGGGTCGGCGTCAACCGTCGGTTGGGTTGTTGCCGGCTGCCGGGGGCGAGCGGGCTGGTCGGTGTCGGGCGGGTGGCGCGAGACCCCGATTTGGTCAGCCGCGCCGGAGGCGTTGTGTGGAGAGCCAGTGGTCTTCCGCTGCGTAGTCGAAGGGGCTGCCGTTGGATTCGGCGAGGCGCGCGACGAAGGGGAAGGCGTCCCGCCAGTCGCGGTCCTTCAGCGTCTCCACCAGCCACGCCACCGTGTCCGGCAGCGCCTGCTCATAGGTCGTCACCGGCCGGTAGCCCAACTCCCGCCGCGCCGCGGTCATGTCGAAGATCACGGGGTGGGCCAGCGCCCACGGGTGATCGCCGACCGTCGGCTCCGGCGGCGGACCGTCCACCAGCACGGTCTCACTCGTACGGCCCAGCACCGCGTCCACCGCCGCGCCGATCTCGGCGGCCGTCGGCACCCCGGGGTCACCCGCGTTGAGCACCCGCGTGCCGGGGTTGCGGGCCGCCAGCCGGACCAGCTCCGCGAGATTGGACGTGTGCACCGGGTGGAAACGGCTCGCGCCGCCGTACGCCAGCACCCGCACCCGACGGCCGTCCAACGCCCGCTTGACGAAGTGCAGTTCCCGCGGGTTCGGACTGTGCCTGCCGTGCACCGCGCCGGCCCGCAGCAGCGTCGGGGCCAGCCGGTCCCCGGCGCCGAGCAGCGTCTGCTCCAACTCCACCTTGCGCGTGCCGTACGTGGCGGGGCCGGCCGGAACCGTGGGGTTGCTCTCGGGAATCGGCACCGGGTACCGCGGTTGACCGTCCGGCTCTTCCTGCGTGTCGAAGCTGCGGCCCCGCTCGTCCTGGTAGACCGCGCCGGTGGAGATCACCACCGCCGAGCCGATCCGATCGGCCAGCGAGAGCAACTGCCGTGCGTGGCCGCCGTCGTAGGCCACGCAGTCGAGCAGCACATCGCACCCCTCGCCGAGCGCGGCCGTCAGCGCGGCGGTGTCCTCGCGGTCCACCCGCACCGTACGGACGCCCTCGGGCCACCCGTCGTCGGCGCCGCCGCCCCGGGAGGCGGCCGTCACCGCCCAGCCGTCCGCGGCGAGCGCGCGTACCGCCTGCCGTCCGATCTGTCCTGAAGCGCCGATCACGAACGCGGTTCCCGTCATGCCCGCGACGCTACGGTCGGCGCCGCCCTCGCGAACAGGGGAGTTCGCCGAGCGCGGATTCGCTGTCGGCGGACACGGCCGACACGGCGGGACGGCGGCCGCGGCGCCGAGGGCGGACACGGCCTCCAAGCCAGTCCAGGCCACGCCGGGCGTCGCGGCTACGGCGACGGCAACCACCCACCGGGCCTCACGGCTTGCCGCGCCGCCGCCCCGCCGCCTCCCGCGCCTGCTGCTCCGCCTTCACCTCACCCGCGTACCGGTCCACGTACTCCTGGCCGGACAGCGCCAGGATCTCGTACATGATCTCGTCGGTCACCGACCTGACCACGTACCGCTGGCCGTCCATTCCGGCGAACCGGGTGAAGTCCAGCGGCGCCCCGAAGCGGATGGTGACCCGGCCGAAACGCGGGATCACCCGTCCGGGCGGCTGGAGTTCGAACGTGCCGACCATCGCGCACGGGATCACGGGAACGCCCCCGCGCAGCGCCATCACCGCGACACCGGTACGGCCCCGGTAGAGCCGGCCGTCGTGCGAGCGGGTGCCCTCCGGGTAGATGCCCAGCAGCTCGCCGCGGCCCAGCACGTCGAGCGCCGCGGTGATCGCCGACTGCCCCTTGCCCGCCGAGCGGTCCACCGGGATCTGACCGATGCCGCGGAAGAAGGCCGCGATCAGCCGCCCGCGCAGGCCCGACCCGGTGAAGTACTCGGCCTTCGCCAGGAAGGTGATCCGGCGCGGCAGGATCGCGGGCATCACGAAGTGGTCGGCGAACGACAGATGGTTGCCCGCGATGATGGCCGCGCCGTCCTCCGGGATGTGCTCCATGCCCTCGATCCGCGGCCGGAACATCAGCCGCAGCAAGGGCCCGAGGAACACGTACTTGAGCACCCGGTAGAACACGGCGGCACCCTCCCCCTGGCCAGCCCCGGCCCGCCCGGGCCGCGGCGCCCCGGCCGTGCCGGTGCCCCGGCAGAGTAGTGCCAGGGGCGGCGCCGCGACCAGGGTCCCCGGCCCCGGCGCGTCGCCCGGCGTATCAGCGGTCGGCGGCGGGGGCCGGCTCGGACGCGACCGAGGCGGCGGGCCCGGCCGCGTCAAGAGGCGTGTCCGAAGACCCGTCCGAAGATCCCTCGGAGGGCCCCGCCGGGGCCGCGTGCGCGGCCCTCCTCGGCATCAGGAAGGCGACCGCACCGCTCACCGCCAGCGCCGCCGCCGCGATCAGCAGCGTGGCCTCGGCCGCGCCGCCCATCCCGTGCGCGACGCCGTGCGCGGCGCCGCGCGTCCCCGGCCCGCCCTCGCCCGCCCCCTGTCCGGCGCGCGAGAAGAAGACCGTGCCCAGCACCGCCACCCCGATCGAACCGCCCAGCTGCTGCACCGCGTTGAGCACCCCCGACGCCGAACCGGTCTCCTCGTCCGAGACCCCGGCCAGCGCGATGTCGAAGAACGGCGCCATCACGACCCCGAGCCCGATCCCGCTGACCAGCAGCGACGGCAGCAGCTGCCACCCCGTCACCGCGTCGCCCGCCAGACGCACCGTCAGGGCGACCGCGCCGATGGCCACCGCGGTGGTGACCAGCCCCGCCTGGATCGTACGGCGGCCGTACTTCGGGCCCAGCCACGTCCCGGACAGGGTCGCGCCGATCGCCGAGCCGAGCGCCCAGGGGAAGGTGGTCAGGCCCGCCCGCAGCGGGCTGTACCCGAGGCCGTACTGCAGGAACAGGGTGAGGACGAGCATCAGCCCGGCGAGCGCGGCGAAGAAGACCACGCCGACCGCCAGCGAGCCGGTGTAGCCGCGGTGCCGGAACAGACCCGGCTCGATCAGCGGCGAGCCGCCGCGCGCCCGCAGCGCGCGCTGGCGCAGGGCGAAGACACCGAGCACCGGCAGCGCGGCGGCCATCAGCCCGTACGACCACAGCGGCCAGCCCAGGTCACGGCCCTGCACCAGCGGATAGACCAGCAGCAGTACGGCGGCGCTGACCAGGCCGACGCCCGGCAGGTCGAGCCGCGGCGCGTGCGGGGCCCGGCTCTCCGGCAGCACCCGCAGCGCGGTGAGGAAGGCGGCCGCGGCGAGCGGTACGTTGATCAGGAAGACCGCGCGCCACCCGGTGCCGAGCACGTCGGCGTCGGTGAGCCAGCCGCCGAGCACCGGGCCGCCGACCGCCGCGAGCCCCATCACCGGGCCGAAGAAGGCGAAGGCCGAGCCGATCCGGTCGGGCGGGAAGATCTGCCGGACCAGCCCGATGCCCTGCGGCACCATCATCGCGGCGAAGACGCCCTGCCCGGCGCGCGTCGCGATCAGCATCCCTGACGAGGACGCGCACGCGCACAGCAGCGAGCAGACCGCGAAGCCCGCGACGCCGACCAGGAACATCCGGCGCCGCCCGACGATGTCGCCGAGCCGCGCCCCGGCGATCATCAGCACCGCGAAGGCCAGCGTGTAGGAGGCGGTGATCCACTGGATCCGGGTGGAGCTGCCGCCGAAGTCGGCCTGGACCGACGGGGAGGCGATGCCGACGATCGTCGTGTCGAGCAGGTCCATCACCTCCACGGCGAGGACCACGGCCAGGCCGAGCCAGCGCAGCCGGCCGACGGCCGGTGCGGGCGGCGCGGGCGGTCCGGGCGGTCCGGGCGTGTCGGCCGGTCCGGTGGCGAGTGCGGATGCGGTCATGCGGGAGCCCTTCGGGAGTGCGCCGCCCTCTGGCAAGCGCGGCGCGAACACTGTTCGTCTTGGACGAACACCGTTCTACTCACGAACACTGTTCGCGTCAAATACAGTGGAGGGGTCCCCATCGCCGGAGGTGTCCCGCCCGTGACCGACATGCCCGCCCCGCCGTGGCCCCGCGCCCGCAGGACCGCCCCCCGGCGCACGCTCAGCCAGGACGCGGTGGTCACCGCGGCGCTGCACGTCATCGGCACCGAGGGCGCCGAGGCGCTGAGCATGCGCCGGGTCGCCCAGGAACTCGGTACGGGCCCGGCCTCGCTCTACGCGCATGTCTCGGGCCGTGAGGAACTGATCGCCCTGGCCATCGACCGGGCGCTCGGCGGCGTCGAGTGCCCCGAGCCCGACCCCGGCCGCTGGCAGGAGCAGGTGAAGCAGGTGATGCGGCAGGCCCGCGCGGTGCTGGTCGCGCACGGCGACCTGGCGCGGCTCTTCCAGGAGATCGGCGTGCCGATGGGCGGGAACGCCGCCCGCTGCACCGAAGGGCTGCTGGCCGTTCTCGCCGCCGCCGGACTGCCGCCGCAGGTCTGCGCCTACGCGGTCGACGCCCTTCCGCTCTACATCACCGGCGCCGCCGCCGAGGAGGCGGTCCGCACCGCCCGCCACCGGGCGGGCGGGCCCGACCGGAAGGGGATGATGGAGCGGACCCGCGCGTACTTCCAGGCCCTGCCCGCGGACCGCTTCCCGATGATCAACGGCATGGTGGACGAGCTGATGCGGGACGAGGGCGACGAGCGGTTCGAGTTCGGCCTCAACCTGCTGGTGACGGGCCTGGCCCGGTACGCGCCGCACCCCTCGTCAGGCCGGACGCCCTAGCGCCCCGGACGTCCTAGCGCCGCACCCGGATCGCCGCCACCCCGGCCGTGCACAGCGCCAGCACCACCCAGGCGGACCACAGCCAACTGCTCGACCCCAGCGCCACGGTGTAGCCGACCACCGCCACCAGGCACACCAGGGTGCACACCGCCATCGACTTCGCCGGTCCCGACATGGCACGCCCTCCTCCCGGAGCACGCGCGGGCGCCACGCCCGGCGGCGGCCCCGGCTTTCATGGTGGCCCCGCGGACGGGCCGGGCGCTACCACTTCCCGTCGGTCACCTGGCCGGGATCGTCACCCAGCGGCTTGACCTGGTGCGGCCGCGGCGGGATCCACGGCTGCCCGTCGTCCCCGAGCCAGTCACCCACCGGCCTCACGTCCGCCAGCGGGCCGCCGGGCGCCAGATCCTCCGCGTCCGCGTCGAAATAGTCGAACCACGGCAGGCCCGCCGCGTTGTACGCCCCCCGGTCCACAGGGGAGGAGGGGGCCGGCTCCCCGGTGACCGCCCGCCACTGCGGCGCGGTCGCCAGGTGGACGAAGACCCGGCCGGAGGGCTGCTCCCGCCAGTCGTCGAGCGGCCGCTCGTCGCGGTAGACGTCCTGCCGCATCCGCCCGCCCGCGCCCAGACCCATCGAGGCCACCGGCGGGGCCGAGCGGGCCGCCACCGGCGCCGCCGCGGGCACCGGACCCGACCCGAAGGCCGCCGACCCGAAGGCCGCTCCCGGCGCCGAGGGCGGAAAGGGCGGCTGCCCGGGCGCCGGCTTCTGCGCGCCCGTGCCCCAGCCCCGGTGCGGCTCCCGCGCCTGCGCGGCCTGCCACTGGTCGAGCACGTCGCGGCGCAGCTCGAAGACCTGCAACTGCACCCCGCCCCAGACCTCCTCGCCGGAGACCTGCCCCTCCACCGTCGCCCCCAGGCCCAGCGGCACCGCGACGAACTGCCGGATCGTGCCCTGCCCGGAGTTGATGCCGTCCAGCCACGGCTGACGCGGCAGCACCACGTAATTCTGCGGACTCTGCGTCAGCCGGTCGCTCCACGGCCGCCCCGAGACCGCGCACACCCTGCCCACCCCCACCTGGAGGGCGGCCGGCACCGGCGAGGAGAAGCTCAGCCACATCGCCTCGCGCTGGTACACCGGCAGCAGCACCCCGCCGCGCTCCCGCCACTCGGCCGGCGCCCGCCCGGGGAAGTCGGACACCCGGCGCAACGGGAACGTACCCAGGCCCGGCGGCAGCGGGTGGGTGCCCGTCTCCGGCAGCCGCAGCGTCCGCATGAACCTGACTGTCGCGCCGCCGGGCAACTCCAGCGCCGCACCCGATATCCGCACCTGCTCGGCCACCGAAGGGCCCCTTTCCTTCAACCGCGGCTGCGCGCCTCCAGCGACGCCAAATACGCGTTGTACGCGACCAGTTCCGCATCGCCGTCACGGTCCGCCGCCCGGTCGCCGCGCCGCGCCTGCCGCTGCTCGCTGGTGTACCACTGGAACACCAGCGCGACCAGCACGATGACCGAAGGGACTTCGCTGAACGCCCAGGCGATACCACCGGCCGCCGTCTGGTCGTCCAGCGGATTGATCCCGAGCGACCCCGGCGGACGCAGGAACGTCGTCACCATCGGCTCGCTCGCCATCATCAGCGCGATGCCGAAGAACGCGTGGAACGGCATGCCCGCGAACAGCTCCAGCATCCGCATCACATAGCCGGGCCGGTGCGGCCCCGGGTCGACGCCCATGATCGGCCAGAAGAACACCAGCCCCACCGCGAGGAAGTGCAGCATCATCGCGATGTGCCCGGCCCTGCTGCCCATCAGCGTGTCGAACAGCGGCGTGAAGTACAGCCCGTACAGGCTCGCGATGAACAGCGGGATGGTGAACGCCGGATGCGTGACGATCCGCAGATACCGGCTGTGCAGCAGCTTCACCAGCAGCTCGCGCGGCCCGGTCCGCCCGTGCCCGGCCGTCGGCAGTGCCCGCAGCGCGAGCGTCACCGGGGCGCCGAGCAGCAGCAGGATCGGCGAGAGCATGCTGAGGATCATGTGCTGCGTCATGTGCACGCTGAACATGACCATGCCGTAGTCATTGAGCCGGGTGCACATCGTCACACCCACGGTCAGCACCCCGGCCGCGAACGCCGCCGTCCGGCCCACCGGCCAGCCGTCGCCGCGCCGCCGCAGCCGTACGACACCCCAGCCGTACAGGACCAGCAGCACCGCGCACAGCACCAGGAAGAACGGATCACCGCCGCTGTACGACAGCCCCCTGCCGAGGGTGAACGGCGGCAAGTCCATGTGCGTGCCGTATCCGCCGTGATCCATCCGTGGTTCTCCTGTCCGTTGTGCCCGCTCCAGAGTAGAACCGCCCCCGGCCGCGAACTCGGCCGGGGGCGGGCAGCGCGGACGGGCCGCCGGTCAGACGGTCACAGGACGCACTCGGCCTCGGTGTAGCGCTCGGCCGGCACCGTCTTGAGCTGTTCCACGGCCTCGGACAGCGGCACCAGCGTGATGTCCGTGCCGCGCAGCGCGGTCATCATGCCGAACCGCTCGTGGTGCACGGCCTCGACCGCGTGCCAGCCGAACCGGGTGGCCAGCACCCGGTCGTACGCGGTCGGGGTGCCGCCGCGCTGCACATGGCCGAGGATCACCGGCCGGGCCTCCTTGCCGAGCCGCTGCTCCAGCTCGATGGAGAGCTGGTTGGCGACGCCGGTGAAGCGCTCGTGGCCGTAGACGTCGGTGATGCCGGAGCTGAACTCCATCGTGCCCTCGCGCGGCTTGGCGCCCTCGGAGACCACCACGATCGCGAACTTCTTGCCCGCCTCGAAGCGCTTGCCGACCACGTCGGCCAGCTCCTCCACGTCGAAGGGCCGCTCGGGCACCACGATGGCGTGCGCGCCGGCCGCCATGCCCGAGTGCAGCGCGATCCAGCCGGTGTGGCGGCCCATGACCTCGACGATCAGCACCCGCTGGTGCGACTCGGCGGTCGTCTTGAGCCGGTCGAGCGCCTCGGTCGCGACCGTCACCGCGGTGTCGAACCCGAAGGTGACGTCGGTGGACGCGATGTCGTTGTCGATCGTCTTGGGCACGCCGACGATGGGCAGGCCCGCGTCCGACAGCAGCCGGGCCGCCTTGAGGGTGCCCTCGCCGCCGATCGGGATGATCGCGTCCAGGCCCAGGTCACGGACGTGGCCCTTGGCCTGCTCCACCCCGCCGCGCAGATGGGCGGGCTGCACCCGGGACGAGCCGAGGATCGTGCCGCCGCGGGCGAGGATGCCGCTCACCGCGTCCAGGTCCAGCTTGCGGTAGTCGCATTCGAGCAGGCCCTTCCACCCGTCGTGGAAGCCGATCACCTCGTCACCGTGGTCCACCACGGCGCGGTGCACCACGGACCGGATGACGGCGTTCAGCCCGGGGCAGTCGCCGCCGCTGGTCAGCACACCAATACGCATTGCTCTCGCTACTCCCGCAAGTCGACCGGACGGCCGGACCCCGTCGTCCGGATGGATCGCCGCCAGCTTACCGAGCCGACCCGGAACGTCTCCATGCCGACCGTACTGCGGACACCTGACGATTACTCAAACTCCGGGGGGCGCCTGCGCAGCGTGACGGGACCGAGGTGGGGCGTACGGCCGCCGCGGAACTGTGATTTCCGGCATACGCGCGGACAGCCCCCGAAAGCGGCCCCGGCCGCCCCCCGGCCGCCCCGCCGCCGTTGTCAGGCGGGCTGGACGGCCGCCGCGATCCGCTCCGCGCGCAGCGACTCGTACCACTGGTCGTCGACCGGCGGCAGCGCGTTCACATCGAGCGCCAGCTTGATCAGCAGATCGGCGATCTGCGGATTGCGGGCCATCACCGGGCCGTGCATGTACGTGCCGAAGACCGTGTCGTTGAACGCGCCCTCGGTGCCGTCGCCGGTCCCGTTGCCCTTGCCGATCCGCAGCCGCGCGAACGGGCGCGCGGCCGGGCCGACATGCGTGACGCCCTGGTGGTTCTCGAACCCGGTCAGCGGCGGCAGGTTCAGATTCGGGTCGATGTCGGCCAGCACGTCGCCCACGCAGCGCTCGCCCTCGCCGCGCACACTGACCACGTCCAGCAGGCCCAGGCCCGGCTCGGGGCGGCCCAGGTCGTTGACGAACTCGTGGCCCAGGATCTGGTAGCCCGCGCAGACCGAGAAGACGATCGCGCCGTTGGCGACCGCCCGGTTCAGCCCGCCGTCGCGGCGCAGCCGCTCGGCCGCGAGCCGCTGCGGGCGGTCCTCACCGCCGCCGATCAGATAGATGTCCCCGGAGGTCGGGATCGCGTGGTCGGAGCGGACGTCGACCCGGGTGACCGGCACCCGGCGCTGCTGCGCCCGGCGCTCCACGACCAGGACATTGCCCTGGTCGCCGTAGGTGCTCAGCAGGTCGGGGTAGACCCACACCACCCGCAGGCTGGACTCACTCATGCGTGCTCTCCTCATCGGGTCAGTTGCCGACACGGCGGCGCATGTCCTGGAAGGCCGTGTAGTTCGCGATGGCCTCGATCCGGCCGGGCGGCGCCGCCCGTACCGCCTCGTCCAGGTCGTCGCAGACCCGGAACTGGAGCCCCGCGACCTCAAGGCGCACCGCGAGGTCCATCCGGCGGTCGCCGATGACCATGATCGGGTGCCCGGCCAGCCGGGTGTAGTCCACGTCCCAGAGCCAGGAGGTGTCGGTGCCGTCGGCGCCGCGCGCGTTGACCGACAGCAGCACCGGGGTGGGCGGGCCGTCGATGAGCGAGAACGTCTCCAGCCAGCCGGCCGGGTTCTTCGCCAGCAGCAGCCGCAGCTCGCGGTGCTGGTACGACACCACGTCGTACCGCCCGGCGACGGCCTGCACCTTGTACATCCGCTCCAGCGCGACCTTGGGGTCGACCCCGAAGGCGGCGGCCGCGGCGGCGGACACGGCCGCGTTGGACTTGTTGGCCCGGCCCGGCAGCTGGAGGTGGATCGGCCAGGCGACACCGTACGGGTCGATGACGTGGTCACCGGAGAGCGACCAGGTCGGCATCGGGCGGCGGAAGCCGCACTCGGCGCAGAACCAGTCCTCCGACGGGCGCTGGAGCACACCGCCGCACGACGGGCAGGACCAGGCGTCGTCCTTCCACTCCTGGCCGGCCGCCACCCACACCACGGTGGGGCTCGACGAGGCCGCCCAGGTGATCAGCGGGTCGTCGGCGTTGGCGATGATGATCGCCTCGACCCCGGCCAGGCCCTCGCGCCACTTCTCGGCCAGCATGCGGGTCTCCGCGGCCCGGTCGAGCTGGTCGCGGGAGAGGTTGAGCAGCGCGATGGCCTTGGGGGCGACATCGCGCGCGACGCCCGCGAGGTACTTCTCGTCCACCTCGATCACGCCGTAGCGCGCGTCGGAGCCGCCGGCCAGCGCGGAGGTGATGCCCGCCGGCATGTTGGCGCCGAGCGCGTTGGAGACCACCTGGCCGTTGGCGCGCAGGGCCTCGGCGAGCAGTCGGGTGGTGGTGGTCTTGCCGTTGGTGGCCGATACCAGCACCACGTCCAGATGCCGGGCGAGCCTGGCCAGCAGGTCGGGGTCGAACCTGAGCGCGACCCGGCCGCCGATCACCGATCCGCTGCCGCGGCCCGCCACACGCGACACCGCCGCCGCGGCCTTGCCCGCCGTCACGGCCAGCTTGGCCCGTGGCGACAGCGGCTCCGAGTTGCCTGCCATCGTCCTGTTTCCTCCTCGACTCCGGCCGCGCCGCAGCCCCGGCGGACGGCCGGTACCGCGCCCCCGGGCACCGCTGCGGCGGCCGACAAGTTCCGGTCAACACCCAGCCTATCGACTCCGCGCGCCCGGTCCGCACCGCGCCGCCCCACCGGCGATCAGGAACAGTCGCCCGGCCGGGTCCTGACGGCGTCGCGGTCGTTACGCTGTGCCGCATGCGACGCGGCACCATCCCCGGCAGTACCGGCACCGTACGCCCGGTGCGGCGGTTCGGCGACCCCGGACTGCACGCCCCCTGCGCGGAGGTCACCGAGTTCGGCGCGGAGCTGTACCGGCTGATCGAGGACATGTTCGCCTCGATGTACGCGGCCGGCGGGGTCGGGCTGGCGGCCAATCAGCTCGGCGTCCCCCTGCGGGTGTTCGTCTACGACTGCCCGGACGACGAGGACCGCCGCCATCTGGGCCATCTGGTCAACCCGGGCCCGGTGCGCACCGGCGGGATCATTCTGACCGGCCCCGAGGGCTGTCTGTCGCTGCCCGGGATCGAGTCGGGCGTCCGGCGCCACGACGAGGCCGCCGTCGACGGCTTCGACATGCTGGGACGGCCGCTGACCGTGGAGGGCACCGGGTTCTTCGCCCGCTGCCTCCAGCACGAGGGCGACCACTTGGAGGGCACGGTCTTCTCCGACCGGCTGCGCGGCCCGCGCCGGGCCCGGGCGCTGTGGGCCGCCCGCCGCGGCGCCGGGAGCCGCGGCTCCTCGGCGGACTAGAGTCCCCGGCTGCCCGCGCGGTCGTCGGCGACGGCGAGCCGGCCCCACAGCAGGTCCGCCAGGCCGCGTACCAACTCGTCGCGGGAGCAGGGCCGCTCGCCCAGCCACCAGTCGCCCGCCGCGTACATCATGCCGACGATGCCGTGCCCCCAGACCCGGGCCAGCTGCCGGGTGTCAGGGCCGAGGTCGAGGCGTTCCGCTATCACCTCGCCGAGGTCCTCGCCCATCCGCCGCAGCAGCGGGACCTGGTGCCGCCCGACGTCGAAGCCCTTCTCGCCGTCGGCGGCGGGCGTCTCGGCCGGGTGCATCAGGAAGCGGTAGACCTGCGGGCGGGTCTCGATCGCCGACAGATAGGCGTGCAGGGTCGCCTCGACCCGGTCGCGGCGGTCGCCTGCGGAGTCGAGCGCGGTGCGCAGCGTGGCCAGCAGGGCGTCGGTGTGGCGCTTGGCCAGCGCCCGGTACAGCCCGCTCTTGTCGCCGAAGTGCCGGTAGAGGATCGGCTTGGTGATGCCCGCCTCGGCGGCGATGGCGTTCATGGACGCCTCGGGGCCGTCCCGCAGCACCACGCGTTCGGCGGCTTCGAGCAGCTCGACGCGCCGCCGCTCCGTAGCCGTCCGCTGGTCCCGCCGCTGGCCGGTCTCCACCCGAGCCTCCCCGGTTGTTCGATTGCTGGTGGTCTGCGCAACGTAACACCCCTCGTGCCCCGGTCTGCCCGCGGTGGGGTGAGTTGACATTCTTTACCAGGGGGTAACAGACTTCTGTTACCGCAAGTAACCACCACGTGGAGGGGACGATGGGCGACTTCACGCTCGATCTCGACGACGACCAGCGGGCCGTGCGCGACTGGATCCACGGCTTCGCCGCGGATGTCATGCGCCCGGCGGCCGCCGAGTGGGACGAGCGGGAGGAGACGCCCTGGCCGATCATCCAGGAGGCGGCCAAGATAGGCATCTACTCGCTGGACTTCTACGCCCAGCAGTACTTCGACCCCACCGGGCTCGGCATCCCGATGGCGATGGAGGAGCTGTTCTGGGGCGACGCGGGCATCGCGCTGTCCATCGTCGGCACGGGGCTGGCCGCCGTGGGTGTGCTGGCCAACGGCACGGACGAGCAGATCGGCACATGGGTCCCGCAGATGTACGGCGACGCCGACGACGTGAAGGTCGCCGCCTTCTGCTCCTCGGAGCCGGACGCCGGCTCCGACGTGGCCGCCATGCGCACCCGGGCGGTGTACGACGAGGCCACCGGCGAGTGGGTGCTCAACGGCACCAAGACCTGGGCCACCAACGGCGGGATCGCCAACGTCCATGTGGTGGTCGCCGTGGTCGACCCCGGGCTCGGCTCCCGGGGCCACGCCTCCTTCATCGTCCCGCCGGGCACACCGGGGCTGTCGCAGGGCCAGAAGTTCAAGAAGCACGGCATCCGGGCCTCGCACACCGCCGAGGTCGTCCTGGAGGACGTCCGCGTCCCCGGCGACTGCCTGCTCGGCGGCAAGGACAAGCTGGACGAGCGGCTGGCCCGGGCCCGCGAGCGGGCGAAGGCGGGGAGCACGGGCAGCGGGGGCAGCGCGGGGAGTGTGAAGAACGCGGCGATGGCCACGTTCGAGGCGTCCCGCCCGGCGGTCGGCGCGATGGCGGTCGGCACGGCCCGCGCCGCGTACGAGTACGCGCTCGACTACGCCATGACCCGCGAGCAGTTCGGCCGTCCGATCATCGACAACCAGGGGATCGCGTTCCAGCTCGCGGACATGCGTACGCAGATCGACGCGGCCCGGCTGCTGGTCTGGCGGGCGTCCTGGATGGCGACCGCGGGCCGGCCGTTCACCTCGGCGGAGGGCTCGATGTCCAAGCTGTTCGCCAGCGAGACGGCCAAGAAGGTCACCGCCCAGGCGGTGCAGATCCTCGGGGGCAACGGGTTCACCCGTGAGTACCCGGTGGAGCGGATGCACCGGGACAGCGCGATCTACACGATCTTCGAGGGGACGAGCGAGATCCAGCGCCTGGTCATCGCCCGCACCCTCTCCGGCCTCCCGATCCGCTGACCGCCTCCGGCGCGGGGCGAAGCGGCGGGGTCAGTCGCGGTAGCCGCGCAGGAGGAACCAGCCGAGGAGGGCCACGCCGACGACCGAGACGACGATGAAGCCGCGCATCACCGGGCCCGGGCCGGGCGAGTGGCTGACCGCGAGGGTCGTCAGCACGGAGTGGATCTGCATGGCAACTCCTTAAACTTCGACGCCTCAGCGTAGACCCCGCCGTACCCCGCCTCCGCCGCCGGGGGCCACAGCACGGCCGCCTCCGGTCGTCCCCCTTCGCCCCCCGGCCGGGCCCCCGGCGCCCGGCCGTCAGGGCGCCGCGCGGGTGGCGCCGCCGGCCGGGTGGCCGCGCCCGGGGGAGCGCGGCCGCAGCGCCTCCGCCAGCTCGCCCAGCGTCTCCGTCAGCAGCTCGCCCCCGCGCCGGACGATCCGCTCCTCGGGCGGCCCGCCCCGCCACTCCGCCAGCACCGGGTCCAGCGGCCTCCAGTCCGGCGCCCGCCGCTCCCGTACGGCCTGCGCCGCCACCGCCGTCGTCTCGCGCAGGGCCGTCGCGAAACGCGCCGCGCCCGGCAGCGGGGCCGCGTCCCGCGGCGGCAGATGGGCCTCCATCAGCAGCCCGATCCGGCCGAGCGCGGACAGCGCCGCGTCGGCGTTGCGCACCGCGGTGCGCGACAGCCCGCGGTGCCGCACCGGCTCGACGTCCGCGCGGGCCACCGCCTGGTCCCAGGCCGCGCCCGCCGCCCGCAGTTCCAGCAGCGCCTGCCGTACGGCCCGCGACCGCGCCCGGCCGGGCTCCGCGTACGCCTCCATCACCGTGGCCGCGTACCCGGCCGAGGCCTCCAGCCACTCCGCGAGCCGGTCGCGCAGCCGGGGCGTCTCCCAGGCCGGGAAGACCGCGTAGGCGATCATCGCCAGCATCCCGCCGAGCAGGGTCAGCAGCACCCGGTCCCGTACCGTCTGCTCCCACTGCACCCCCGCCATGCCCAGCAGGAAGACCACGTACGCGCCCACGCACACCTGCGCGACCACGTATCCGGTACGCAGCAGCAGGTACATCAGTCCCACCGACAGCACGGCCAGCCCCGCGGAGGTGTACGTGCCCGGGTGCAGGGCCTGGGCGACGGCCGAGGCGAGGGTGACGCCGACGAGGGTGCCGGCGAAACGCCCGACGCCGCGCTCGAAGGTCTGGGTGAAGTCCGGGCGCATCACCATCACCGAGGCCATCGGCACCCAGTAGCCGTGGCCGAGCGGCAGCGCCGTGCCCAGGAGGTAGCCCACGGCGGCGACCACCGCGAGCCGTACCGCGTGCCGGAAGACCGGGGTCTCCCAGCGCGCCTGGCGGCGCACCGCCCGCACGGTCAGCGGCAGCAGTTCGCGCACCGGGGGCCGCAGCAGGTGGGTCGCGCCGGTCGCGTCCGTCGGGCCCGAGCCGTCGGCCCCCTCGACGGCGGCGACCAGCAGCGACACCAGCCGGGTGGCGGACCGGCCCGCGGCGCCGGACAGTTCGGTGTCCACGTCGGGCGCGCGCAGCATCTCCTCGGCAGTCGCGGGCACCCGTACCGGCCTGCCGTGCCGGATCGCGCGGGCCACCGCGTCCAGGACGTCCGCGGCGACCGTCAGCATCTCGCGGGCCAGTCGGCGTTCGGGGCCCTGGGCCGCCGCGCCGACCCGGGGGTCGGCGAGCGAGGCGAGCACCGGGCGGATGCGCTCGGCCAGCGCGCGGTTGCCGTGCAGTTCCTCCGGGCGGCGCCTGGCCTGGCGGGCCGTCAAGGTGGCGGCGCTGCGGGCGGCCATCAGCGGCGCCGGGTCGAAGGGCGCCAGCGGGTCCTGCCGCAGCAGGCGGGCGAAGTCCGCCTCCGCGGCGAAGGCGTCGGCGAGCGCGTCGCGCTGGGCGCCCCAGCGGCGCACCGGGAACAGCACGATCAGGGCCGCCTGCACCACACCGCCGGCCGCGATCAGCCCCGCGTGGTGCAGCGCGTTCGGCACGGAGGTGGGCAGCGTGACCACGACCAGCATCACGGCCACCGTGAACGCGGAGACCATGCCCGTGGTCGGGCCCAGCGCCCACGCCATGCCCGCGCCGAACGCCCACACCGCGAGCAGCAGGACGAAGAGCGCCAGGTGCGAGGCGGCCAGATAGCCGAGGAAGGTGCTCACCGCCAGGCCCGTACCGGTCACGAGCGCCAGCACCGGGCGCGGCCGCCAACTGCGCTGGAAAGTGGCCGCGCCCGCCGCGAAGGCGCCGAAGGCGGAGGACGCGGCGACCGGCGGCGACCACAGCCACAGCGACAACGCGAGCACGATCGCGACGCCCGCCGCCGTGCGCAGCGCCGTCAGCGGCTCCAGCCGGATCCGCTGCACCCGGAGACCGGAACGGGTGGTCCGGCGCAGCGCGCGTCCCCACGCGCCGCCCCTTCTTCCGTTTCTTCCGTTTCTCCCGCTGCGGATCATGTTCCCGAGAATAGGCAGAAACCGTCCCATAGCCTCCGCCGCCGTCCGTTCCGTGCGCCGCGGCCGCGGCGCGTCGGGGGTGGACGTGACCGCGGACACCTGATGACGTGCCCCGTTCACGTACACCCCATGCGCGCGGTCTGGTTCAATGGGGGACATGGCCAGCACTACTGACACCGGGACAGGTCGCCACGACCTTGAGCCCTTCTGGCCGTCCCGGCAGGAGCACCACTTCGACCGCTGGTGTTGCCGCGCGATCCCCGCGCGGACCCGCGTCGCCCGCTGACCCACCCCTGCACGGCCACAAGCCGCCGAGGTCAGCACCCGGTCCCGCGCAAGACGGAGTCCCACGACCCTTCGCGCGAAAGAGCCGAACCCATGTCGAACGTCTCGCACTTCCAGACCCTGCCCACCCCCGCCGCCGGATCCGCCACCGCGAACCGGCAGCGTCTGCGCGCCGTACGGCCCGACGAGGTGCCGCCCGCGCCGGACTTCCTGCCGCCCGGTGCCACCTGGCTGCCCGCCCCCGGACATGTGCTGCCGACCGTGGCGGGCGGCGCCCCGATGGTCGGCTACCTGGTGCTCGTCCCCGCCGACCAGGCCCTGCCCGAGCCCGCCGCCGTGACCGGCGCGGCCGCGCAGTCCGCCGTCCCCTCCGTCGAGGAGACGGGCGGGACCGTTCCCGTACGGATCGACGGCGAGCGCCGCACCGCGGTCGTCGACGGCCGCCCGCTCGATCTCACCTACCTGGAGTTCGAGTTGCTGGCCCATCTGGTCGCGCACCCGCACCGGGTGCACTCCCGCGACCAGTTGGTCACCACCGTGTGGGGATACGGCCACGTCGGCGACGGCCGTACGGTGGACGTCCACATCGCGCGGCTGCGCCGCAAGCTGGGCGCCGAGCACCGCGGCAGCATCGTGACCGTACGCCGGGTCGGGTACAAGTACGCCCCGGCGCACACGGCTCCGGCCGCCCCCGCGGTCGCCGCGGCGGTGCGCTGACGGCGGCCCCGGCACCCCGGGCGCTCCCGCGGCGCCCGGGGTCCGCGGCGCCGACGGCGTCCCGCGAGGGCGCCGCGCGTCTCCGACGCGGGCCGCGGCACGACCGCGTGACCGCCGCGCGCCACCGACCCGGGCTTACGGGACGACGGTGACCGGCCACCGTCCGGCCTTCACCAGCCGGACGGCGACCGAGCCCACCAGCCGGTGCCCGGCGCGCTCCGAGGCGCCGACCACGACCGCGTCGGCGGTGAGCTGATCGGCGGCCATCGCGAGCCCGTTGTACGGGTCGCCGCGGAAGGTGTGGAACTCCCAGCGCACGTGGAAGGCGTCCCGCACCCGTTCCACCGCCTCGCGGATCTCCGCGAGCAACTGCTCGGCCACCCCGGTGTCCACCTCCGACACCGGGACGCCGAGCGCCGCGCCCCCGGCCAGATACGGCTGCACGTACACCAGGGCGAGCAGGGCCTTCTGCCGGCGGGCCAGTCCGGCGGCGTACGCCGCCGCGCGCCAGGACGAATCCGACCCGTCCAGCCCGGCGACGATCACTTTGGGCCCGTCCGTACCGCGCTCGAAACGCGCGGGCACCTGCTGTTCTTCCACCGGGCCAGGCTATCGGCCCTCCGGGCGTACGGCTCCCGCCCGAACACGCAGCGTTCTCACTCCAATGGACCTATTGCCACGACATGGGACCTTTTGCGGGGCACGCTTTCCGGGAGGAGTGATACAGGCGGCCTTCGGCCCGCCGGCGCAGGCACCGACGTCAGGTCCGCGCCCCGCGCCAGGCCGGCCGCCCACGCCGCTACCGGGGAGGTTAGTGATGCCGAGCGTGTCCACGAACGTGTTCGTGCCGAGGCGCCCCACGGAGGTCTTCGACTTCCTCGCGGACGCCCGCAACCTCGCCCTCTGGAGTTCCGGGGTGACCTCCGTCGATCAGACCCATGTGGTCCCCGGCGTCGACGCCCGCTATCGCTACCGCTATCCGGGCCGCCGGCGCCCGCATCTGCTGGTCTGCGCGGACTTCGAGCCGTGCCGGCGGATAGCGTTCCGCGGCCAGCGGATGTGGAGTCCGCTGGGCACCCAGGTGCCGCTCTACGCCTTCGATCTGCTGCCGCACGCCGACGGGACGCTGGTCCGGCTGTCGGTCACCAGTTCGCTGAGCGCGGCGCTGCTGCTGCTCGGGCCGGTGATCGCCATGGCCTGGCGGCGGGACCTGCCGACCGACAGCCGCAAGTTCCGCGAGCTGCTGGGCGGCGCGCGCACCCCCGTGGAGGCGCTGAGCGGTACGCCGGCCGCGCCCGTACCGGCCGCCGACCCGGCGACCGTGCTCCCCGCGGGTTCCCCGGTGGCGGCCGCCGGTCCGCTGGGGACGGCGCCGCCGCATGGCTTCGACTACGCTCATTGAGTGTTAAACTAACTATCTGACGCGGCGCGATCGTCCGTACTGAGCGTGTCCGTCACCCCAAGACTGCCCCGGCCTGGTCCCCCCGTCCCGGCCGGGGCTCCTTGCTGTCCGGACCCGCCGCGCCCCCGCTGTCACCGGCCTCCGGGTGCGTCCACGGCCGCCGTCCCGGTCCTGTCGGCCGGCCGCGCCCTGACGAACGTCCGGAACTGCTCGGTGACGCTCAGCAACCAGGCGACATCGGCGTCGACCGTGCCCGGCCGCGCCGCCGGCAGTACCGGGGCGGCGGCGCCCCGCGGCGGACGGCCCCCGCGGGCCCGGCGCGCCTCCAGGCCCGCGGCGATGCTCGCCGCCTCCATCACCGCGTCCGCCGGGCCTCCCGTCCGGCCCACGGCCTCCCGACCGGTGCCGCACGGGCGGCCGTGCGCCGCGAGCCAGGGCGAGACATCGGCCGGGCAGTACGGCCGCAGCGACAGCCGCCCGTCGTGGATCTCGATCACCCGGCGGTAGAGCGCGAACTCCGCCTGCCGCAGCCCGCCGAGCCCGCCCCCGGCCCGGCAGGGGGCCGCCGGCGGGGCCAGCGCGATCTCCGGATGGGCCTCGTGCAGGGCCGACCACAGCGGCTCCAGCGCCCGGTGCGCCCGGTGCGCGCGCAGCAGCCGCCCGGGGGCGGCCAGCAGCCTGCCCCACCAGGTGGCGGTGGCCCCGGCGACCGCGAGCCCGGCGCACAGCACGGCGAGCACCGCCGCCGGGGCGTCCTCGGCGGTGTCCTGCGCGCCGTGGGCGAGCACATGGACGACATCGCTGAGAATCCACAGCGTCCACACCCCGCCGACCACCGTGCTCGCCGTCATCAGCCGCAGACCGGTACGCAGCGGGCTCGGCCCGATCCGGCGGGCGTGCCGGCCGAGCAGGGTGGCCAGCACCACCAGACAGTGCGCGGCGTAGCCGAGGAACAGCAGGTCGTACGCCGCCAGCAGCAGACTGCCGCCCGGCGTGAACCGCCCGCTCCCGGCCTCGTAGCGCAGATGCGCGAGCACGAAGAGCACGGCAAGCGCCGACTGCGCGGCCGCGGACCGCACCACGGGTCCGCGGGTGGAGCGCGGCTCGTGCCCCGGCGGGCCGAGCGAGCGCGCCAGCAGGGCGAGGAAGGTCAGCGCGGTCAGCTTCAGCTCGGCCCCGGCCAGCACCCCCAGCTGCGGCGCGCACTCCAGGCCGTTGAGCAGATCCATGCTGGAGGGCGCGAGCACCAGCAGCGCGGTGCCCAGGGACAGCGCGAATCCGCAGATGTAGCGCGTCCCCGGGTCGGGCGGGCCGCCGCGGGACTCCCCGGCGATCCGGTAGCAGGCGAAGGCGAGCAGCAGACAGCCCGCGGTGTACGTGGCGGCGTCAACCACGCCGGGCGCTCCGCCGGGCCGGCACCCCGAACACCGAACTCAGCCTGCGCTGCTGACCGTCCGTCGGGTCCGGGTCCCGGTCGTCGCGCGCGGCCCGGTACCGGATGAGGGAAGCCAGCAGTTCGGCCTCGTGCTCCTGCGGCTCGCTGTACACGGTCCGGCCCAGCACCCGGCGCAGCAGGGCGCCGGGCAGGTGGGGGAGCAGGCCCTGCGCGCCGGAGGGATCGGGCCCCGCCGAGCGGTCGTGCCCGCACAGCAGATGGGCGGCCTCGTGGAGCAGGATGTGCTGCTGGTGCAGGGCGGAGGTGTCCGAGGCGTAGAGGATGCAGTCGGCGCTGTCGGTGACCATCAGCAGACCGCACGGCACATCGGGCCGCGCGGCGACCGGGATCAGCTCGATCGGCCGCCCGCGCCGCTCGGCGAGCCGCGCGATCAGCTCCACCGCGTCGAACGGGCGCGGCAGCGGCGCGTCACCGATGGCCCGCCGGTAGACGCCCCACAATTCCCGGTGGGACGGGTGCAGCCACATGTCCATTACCCCCGGTATGACGGCAGCCGCCGGTGAAAGGGTCCCGATCCCGAAAGCGCGGCCGCGCTACCGGGAGTTTCTGTCGGCTTCCCGCTTGGCAATCAGGTCGATCATGTCGCTGATCGTCCCCATGCCTTCCGGTGAAAGGTTGACGGCACGCAGCGCCACGCTTCTGACACCCGCGTCGCGCAATGCGCCGAGCAGTTCCAGTTCCGCGGCGATACGGGCCCCCTGCTCGTCGTCGAAGAAATAAGCCACCGGAATCTGGAAGAACTGCGCGAGCGCTTCCAGATGGCGCTTGGTCGGATTGTCCCGGCGCCCGGTGCGCAACTGCCAGAGGTAGGTGGCCGAAAAGCTCTCCCCGGTGGCTTCCCGGCATGCCCGCGCCACCTCTTCATGGCTGTACGTTTCGCGGTCCGGTCGGCGGACGACACGGAAGAGCGCGTCGATCTTCTCGGCGAGCGTCGACGCGGTGCCGTTCGCCTCGTTCATGACCTGGCCTTTCGCCTCACCGACACATCCAGCGGAGGTGAATCATCCCCATCGGGGGATTCATGTTAGCTGAAGTGCCGTCATCTCGGCAGCCCGGCCGCAATGGTGCGGTACGAGGCGAACGGTCACCGGTGCCGTGGCGCGCGGGACGGTTCAGCGCCCACGGTGACGGGACGCGAAAGGCGGCGGTCCCGGTTCTCCCGGTGAATGAGCCGATACCGATTCCCCGGCGAAAGGAATCACCTCGACTTCTCCGCCCAACAACTTCCGAACTGTCGCAGAATCCATTCCGCGTCCCCTCCGAGCGGTCCCATGGCTTCCCCGGTCATGGTTCCTGGCGGCAGACTCTAGGGTGCCGCCCGCGCGTCGTCAATGATTGCGGACGCCCACGATTGCATTCGACCGCCCGGCGCCGCGCGCCGCCGATTTCCGCACCGACCTCCCTCCTGCCCGTTCCTTGTGTCGTGGCCCCGGCGTACGGTGCCGGGATGAGCGACGCACAGACCGAAGGACCACAGCGGGTACGGCTCCGGCCCTGGTCGGAGGGGGACCTCTGGCTGCTCCGCCGGACGAACGCACCGGAAATGACCCAACACCTCGGCGGCCCCGAGACCGAGGAGCAGTTGGTCGACCGCCACCAGCGCTATCTGGACATCCAGGGGGAAACGGGCCGGATGTTCGCGATCGTCCTGGAGCCCGGCGGCGAGGTCGCCGGGTCCATCGGTTTCTGGGCACGGACCTGGCGGGACGAGCCGGTGTACGAGACCGGGTGGGGAGTGCTGCCGGAGTTCCAGGGCCGGGGCGTCGCGGTCGCGGCCGCGCGGGCGGTCGTCGCCGAGGCCGCGGGGCGCGGTGACCGCCGCCGGCTGCACGCCTTCCCCTCCGTCGAGCACGCGGCCTCCAACGCGGTGTGCCGAAAGGCCGGTTTCATCCTGGTGGGGGAGTGCGCGTTCGAGTATCCGAAGGGCCGGCCGATGGTCTCCCACGACTGGATGGTGGATCTGACGGCCGTGCGCTGAACGGGACTTCGCGGCCCGGCGGCCGGGACCGGCGGGGGAGCCGGTTACGGCCGCCGGGCCGCGGACGTTCGACCCCGGGCCGCGCCCGCGGGCCGTACCGTGGGACCCGACGACCGGTGGACCGCTGCGAGGTGACCGCATGTGCTGGAGCGCGACCGCCGACCTGGCGGCGGGATCGGTGATCGCCGCCGCCGGAGTGGTCTGCGTGGCCCGCGCCCGGCGGGTGCGCGACCTGCCGCTCGCCGCGCTGCCGCTGATCCTCGGCGTCCACCAGCTGATCGAGGCCGAGGTCTGGCACTCCGGCGGGGGCACGGGCGCCGCCACCACCGCCTGGGCCGTCATCGCGCTGCCGCTGCTGGCCGTCTGGGTGCCGCTCGCCGTCCTCTGCGCGGCACCGCGCGGGGCCGGGGCCCGGCTCGCCGTCCCGGTCGTGGCGGGCCTGGCGACCGCCGCCGTGCTCGCCGCGTCCCTGGCCGACCACCCGCCGGTCGCCGACATCCGAGGCCACACCGTCGGGTACGGCGTCGACGTCCCGCACGGGTCACTGCTGATCGCGGGCTATCTGATCGCGACCGTCGGCTCCCTGCTGATCAGCGCGGACCGCGTGCTGCGGCTGCTGGGGGTGCTCACGGGCGCGGGCGCGGTGATCTGCGCCGAGCTGTGGCGGCTGGAGTTCGTCTCCACGTGGTGCGCCTTCGCCGCCGTGGTGTCGGTCGTGATGCACGCCTGGGTCGGCCGCTCCGCCGTCCGCCCGGCCGCCCCCGCGGGCTGAGGCCGGTCGCCGGCGGGGGAACGTACCGCGGCGACCGGTCCCGGGCCTTCACACCGAGCGCCTGTCCCCGCACCGTACGGTCCGCGCCGCCGCGCCGGCCGCCGCGCCGCTCACCGGCGGCGCCCTGCCCGTCCGGCCGACCGTCGCCGGCGTCACCACCGTCGAGCGGCGGCAGCCGGGGCGGGCGTCAGTAGCGCAGCACCGCCGCGATGCGGCCCGCGTCCGCGAGCCCGCCGTCGGGCACGAAGCGGACCCGGGCGCCCGTCTCCAGGGCCTGTTCGGTGATCTCGTCGACGATGTCGTCCCGGGCGTCGCGGTCGTCCGGCGCGGCGGGCACCAGATGCTCGCCGTCGTCGCGGACGGTGGTGCGGTAGCCGTCCTCGACGGCGACCAGGGCGGCCCGGCCCTCCGTGACGGACTGCCACACCTCGTCCACGCCGCCCGCGAACTCCTTGCGGCCGCGGGCCCGGTCGAGGTCGTCGAGGACCGCGGCGACCGCCTCGGCGTCACGCCGCCGGTCGGCCTCCCGCACCGCCCGGCCCAGCGCCTCGGCCGGCCCCTCGACCAGACCGCCCAGGGGGACCCGGGCGACGCTGTCGTGGACCACCCGGCCCACGTCGTCCAGGGTGCTGATCGCCTCGCTCTCGCCCACCACGTACAGCGGGCGCGGATCGGCGGCCAGCACGGTGCCGACCTCCTCGGAGACCTGCCGCAGGAAGGTGCGGGTCTCCTCGTCGTTGTACAGGCTCGGCCGGTCCCCGCCGCGCTGCAGCCGCTCGGGGTCGAAGGCGAGCGCCGCGCGCCGCACGGGGAAGGGGCCCTTCTCCGGCTCGGGGATGCGCCCGCGCCTGCCGCTCCACAAGGTGGCGACGTCCGCGGACAGCGCCAGCACCCAGTACGGCTGGTCGGCGGCGTGCGCGGCGACGAGATTGCGGGTCAGGAAGGTCTGCGCGAGCACCACCCGCGCGGGCACCGGCCGGCTCAGCGTCCACACCTGGTGCTCGCCCGGCGCGGCGAAGATCGCCAGGCCCTCCTCGGCGTGCACCAGGTCGACATCGCCGAGCGCCTGGTCGAGCCGGCCTATGACGTCGATCCGGTCGGCCCTGGGGATGTCCGGATCGTTGTGCACGGCCTCCTTCGCCTCCTCCAGGAGGTTGCGCAGCCGTACGGCGTCCTGCGCGTTGTCCGGTTCGCGCCTGTGGGTGGGAAGCAGGACCGACACCGCGGGGTACTTGCGCGGTCGGCGCAGCTCGGCGAGGGCGGCGGGCGTCAGCGGCTGGTACATCGAGGGCATGGCGAACCTTTCCGGCGACGGCGTGCGGGGGCGCGTGGCCCGGCAGTACGGCGCGGGGCGGCGGATTCGGCGCGGTGCGGGGGCCGGCGGCGGGGGTACGACCGCGCGGGCGGCCCCCCGATTCCTCACTTCTTCTCTCTTCCTGGATAGCTCAATGTGCCGACTTCCGCAGCCCCAGCCGCCCGCGGCCCGGCCCCGCCCGCCCGGTGGCCGGCCCTCGCGGTCAGCTCTCCCCGGACCGCGCCGACTCGGCCAGCAGCCCGTCCTCGGCCCAGGCCAGCGCCTCCGGCAGGCTGTCGAACCGCACCGCGCCCCCGGCCAGCCCGTCGCCCGCGGCGCCGACCACGCCGAGCCGGTGCCCGACGGCCGTGACCCGCTCCAGCGCGGCGGTCAGCAGCGCCCGGGCCGGCGGCCGCACACCGCTCACCTCCGCCAGGTCGACCACCAGCCACCCCGGGGTGTCCGGCGCGATCCTGGCCAGCTCGTGCAGCACCCGCTCGGCGGCGGTGAAGTCCAGCTCGCCCTGCGCGGCGACGACCGCGATCCGCCGGCCCTCGCGGGCCAGCAGCGCGTGCTCGGCGGCCGTACGCGTGCGGCGCGAGGGGGTACGGGCGGCGGTCGTGGACACCGTGACCGTGTCCGGGCCCGGCGCCGGGCGGTGCATCAGATGCATGCCGAACCGTTCCGACAGCTCGCGCATCGCCGCCACCGCCCGCACCGGGCTGCCGGTGCGGTCCAGCGGCGGGCTGTAGCAGGCGATGCCGAACCGCGCCGGGCTGGCGGCCGTGAGCCCGCCGGAGACCCCGCTCTTGGCGGGCAGCCCGACCCGTACCAGCCAGTCGCCCGCCGCGTCGTACATCCCGCAGGTCGCCATCACCGCGAGCACCTGCACGGCGACCGGCTCGGGCACCACCGTGCGGCCGGTCACGGGGTTGACCCCGCCCGCGGCCAGGGTCGCCGCCATCACCGCCAGGTCCACGGTGTCCACCCGGATCGCGCACTGCCGGAAGTACGCCTCGGCCGCGACCACCGGGTCTCCGCGCAGCGACCCGGCCGCGTGCATCAGATAGGCCAGCGCCCGGTTGCGGTCGCCGGTCGCGGACTCCGAGCGGTAGACGTCCTCGTCGACGTCGAGCCGGCGCCCGGCGAAGCCGCTGAGCACGTCCAGGATCCGGGCGAAGCGCTGCCCGGGCGACGAGGCCGGGACCAGGTTCGTGGTGGCGATCGCCCCCGCGTTGATCATCGCGTTGGCCGGGCGCCCGGTGCCGTGCTCCAGGCTGATCGCGTTGAAGGCGTCGCCGCTGGGCTCGGTGCCCACCCAGCGGCTCACCTCGTCCACCCCCAGCTCGGCCAGCGCCAGCGCGTACACGAAGGGTTTGGAGACCGACTGGACCGTGAACGGCACCCGGGCGTGCCCGGCCTGGTAGCGGTGGCCGCTCATGCTCACCAGGGCGATGCCGAAGTCGTCCGGGTCGGCCAGGGCCAGCTGCGGGATGTACGAGGCCACCTCGCCGTCGGTCAGCGGCAGCAGCCGCCGGTGCACGTCCGCCAGCCCCTCGCTGATCACGTCGAACTCCGCGGCACCCGCCATGCGTCCATGCTTCGCGCGGCCCGCCGCCCCCGCAACGCGACGGGCCGCCGCCGAGTCACCCGTACGGCCCGCCGGGCGCTGCGGCGGCCGGGGGCAGCGCCCAGCGTGGGTGTGTCGGACCGACCTGGAGGCCGCCCATGAGCCGAACCCGTGCGCGTGCCCCGGCCCGCGCCCGCCCCGCCCTCCCGGCCGGCCGGCCGCTGCGCTCGGTGACGGCCGGTCTGCTGGTGACCACCGCGGCCGTCGGCCTCTCGCTGCTCACCGCGTGCGACTCCTCCTCCGACTCCTCCGGCAGCGGCCACACCTCGCCCGGCACCGCCGGATTCTCCGGCTCGCTGCCCTCGGTGCTGGCCTCGCTGGAGGCCTCGGGCAAGGCCGCGGCCTCGTCCGCCGTCTCCTCCGCGAGAGCCGCCGCCTCCAGCTTCGCCGAATCCGCCCAGACCAGGGTCAGCGGTGACTCCCTGCAAGCCCGACGGGCCGTCGACGCGGCCGTGGGCAAGGGCAACGCCATCGAGGACGTCACCCTCGTCGGCCTGCCGAAGAAGGACACCGTCGGTCTGCACGCGGTCGCGGTCAATGTCGTCAACCACAGCCGCGGCAGGGAGTCCTTCGCGGTCGAGGTCGAGTTCGTCGACTCCTCCGGCAGGGTGGCCGCCTCCGCGGTCGTCGGCGCCCCCTCCCTCGCCCCCGGGCACCGGGCCCAGCCGATCGCCTTCAGCACCGAGGAGCCCGGCGTCACCCTCTTCCCCCGCGTCGCCAAGGCCCAGCGCTACTGAGACCGCCGCCACCGCGCCCGAGGGGGCGCGTGATGACAGGTGTGCGGCGGTGTGCGAAGCTGCCGACCGCGAGGAACGGGCACGGTGGCGGGGCGGGAGCCGGTGGTGGGGCGGGAAACGGGAACGGGCGGCGTCGGCGCGGGACAGGCCGCGCTCGCCGTGATCGTGGTCGCGGGAACCGCGCTCGGCGCGCTCGCGCTGCGGCCCGGCGGCCCCGCCCGGGGCAAGGGCCCGTGGGGCCAGCACGGACTGGCCGTCGCCGCCCTCGTGGCCGGCTGGCTGGCCGCCGGGATCTGGCTCAACAAGCGCTACCGGGAACGCATGGGTGACGCCGACCCGCGCCTCGGCCCCGTCGAACAGCGCCTGGCCGACACCGTCCGCTGCGCGCTCCTGGTGCTGCCCGTCGCACTGCCGGCCCTTCTGCTGGCCCTCCACCCGATCAGCACGGGCGGTGACGGGCAGCCCCCGCCGCGGGTGACACTCCCGCCGAACCGGGCGCCCCTTCCCCCGCCGCCCCCGCCCGGGTCCCCGCACGGCCACCCCCTGCTGACGGCCCTCCTGCTCGGCGTCGGCGCGCTGCTGCTCCTCGCCCTGGCCGGCTGGGCGGCGCTGTCCCTGTGGCGGCTGCGCAGGCCGCTGCCGCTGCCGCACCGCACGACCTACGCCACCGCCGACGACGACGCGCAGCAAGCGCTCGCCCAGGCGGTGGACTCCGGGCGCCGCGCGCTGCTCGACGGCGACGACCCGCGGGCCGCCGTCATCGCCTGCTACGCGGCCATGGAGGAGTCGCTGGCCGCCTCCGGCGTCGCCCGGCACGCCTCCGACAGCCCGCGGGACCTGCTGGAAAGGGCCTCCGCCGACGGCCTGCTCACCGGCCCGGCCGCGGCGGAGCTGACCGCGCTCTTCCGCGAGGCCCGCTACTCCACCCACCCCATGGACGGCTCCCACCGCGAGCGCGCCTCGGCCGCGCTCGCCGGGATCGCCGACCGGCTCGAATCCCGCGCCGCGGCCGCCGCCGGAGCCGCCTCATGACCCGCCCCCGGTACGCGCCCGGTTCCGTACGCCACTCCGCCGCCGTGCTCTGCGCGCTCGCCGTCGCCTCGGTCCTCGTCCTCTGGCTCGCCGACGGCACGGCCGCCGCGGCGACCGGCCTCGCGCTGTTCACCGCCGCCGGGCTCGCCGTGGCCCGCTTCGCGGCAGGCGGCGGCTCGCAGGACAGCGGCTTCCGCAGATCCGTACGGCTGCTCGGCAGCCGCGCCCCCGCGCTCGGGGAGTGGCAGCGCATCGTCGACAAGGCGTTCGGCCGCGAGGGAGACGTTCACTTCACCACCACGCTGCGCCCTCAGCTCCAGCGGCTGTTCGCGGCCCGGCTCGCCGAACGCCACGGCGTCGCCCTCCACCGCTCCCCGCAGCGGGCCCGGACCCTGGTCGGCGCCGACCTGTGGCCGTGGATCGACCCCGCGCAGCCACCGCCCCGGCGGCCGCTCTCCCCGGACGACCTGCGGGCGCTGCTCGACCGACTCGAAGCGCTGTAGGCCCCGCCCGTGTTCCGGCACATCCCGCCTTCCCCGCGGCGCCCCCGGCCGGACCCGGCCCGGCCCGCAGCGCCGCACCCGACCCGCCCCGGCAAGTGAGGACCCGTCCCGTGACCAGCCCCCAGCCCCGCTCCCACCCCGACGCCCTCAGCCCGCGGGAGGCGGGCGAGCGGGCGACCGGGGTGCTCGCCGAGATACGTACCGCCGTGGTCGGCAAGCCAGAACCGCTGGCCCTGGTCATGCTCGGCATCCTGGCCGGCGGACACGTCCTGATCGAGGACCTGCCCGGGCTCGGCAAGACCCTGCTGGCCCGGTCCTTCGCCACCACGCTGGGACTGGACTTCCGCCGGGTCCAGTTCACCCCCGACCTGCTGCCCTCCGACGTGACCGGCGCGCCCTTCTACGACCAGCGCACCGGCGAGATGGTCTTCCACCCCGGGCCGGTCTTCACCCACCTGCTGCTCGCCGACGAGATCAACCGCACCCCGCCCAAGACCCAGGCCGCCCTGCTGGAGGCGATGGCCGAGGCGCAGGTGTCCATCGACGGCGAGACCCGGCCGCTGCCCGAGCCGTTCGTGGTCGTCGCCACCGCCAACCCCATCGAGTACGAGGGCACGTACACCCTCCCCGAGGCGCAGCTCGACCGCTTCCTGCTGCGGGTGCGGATGGGCTACCTCACCGCGCCCGAGGAGACCGGCATGCTGCGGGCCCGGATCGACCGGGCCGCCCCCGAGGCGAAGTTGCGCACCCTCAGCGGGCCCGCAGAAGTGCTCGCCCTGCGGGCGGCCGTCGAACGCGTCGAGGTCGAGGACGACCTGCTCGACTACATCGTCGCGCTGACCGGCGCCACCCGCGCCCATCCGCACGTCCAGGTCGGCGCCTCGCCGCGCGGCGGGCTCGCCCTGGTCCAACTCGCGCGCGCCCGGGCGCTGCTGGACCTGCGCGACTACGCCACCCCGGAGGACGTCAAGTCCGTCGCCGTCCCCGCGCTCGCCCACCGGATCACCCTCAAGCCCGAGCTGTGGGTCCGTCAGATCGACGCGGACGACGTCGTCCAGGAGATCGTCCAGTCCACCCCCGCGCCGCGGACGCTGCCGCGGGCCGCGGCCGGCGCGTCGTGAGCCGGCCGCCGCGCGGAGCCGGGCCGGCGGGCGAGGCGGGGACGGGGACGGGGACGCAGGGAGACGCCGCGACCCCGGGTCGGGCCGCGATGCCGGTCCCGCCCGCGACACCGGTCCCGCCCGTGCCCTCCGGCCCGCTCGACGCCGCCGTGTCCCCGGGCCGGGGCGCGCCGCTGGTCCCGGCCGTACCCTCCGGCGTGCCCGGACCCACCGCGACCCCCGCCCCCGCCCCCTCCGCCGTGCCCGACGCCCGGGCCGAGGCCGCCGTGCGGCGGGCGCTCGGTGGGGAGCCCGGCGAGCCCGCCGAACCCCCGCCGCCGCCCCCGGCCGGCTGGCGGGCCGGCGAACGCGCCCTCGGCCACGCCACCGTGGCCGCCGTCGCACTGGCCGCCGCCCTGATCACCGGCCACGCGTGGCTGCTCGCACTGGCCGCCGGACCGCTGACGCTGCTGGCCCTCGCCCTGCCGTACGGCGCCCGCCCGGAGCGCGTCGAGACCTCCGTCGAGGTCGAGCCGCGGCGGGTCTTCGAGGGAGAGCAGGTCACCGCGCGGATCACCGTCACCCACGACGGCCGGGCCGGCCGGCTCGACCCCGGCGTCACCCTCGGCCCCGGCCTGCGCCTCGACCACCTCACCACCGGCCGCGCCCACCTGGAACTGGTCTTCACCGCCGAGCGCTGGGGCCGCTGGACCCTGGGCACCGTCGACATCGACCTCTACGACACCGGGGGCACCGCCCGCCGTACGGTCCGCGCCGACCTCGGCGAGATCGCGGTCTTCCCGGTGCCCTCGCACGCCGCGCTCACCCCCGTCCCGGTCCGGCTGCCGCAGCGGCTCGGCGAGCACACCGCCGTACAGCGCGGCGAGGGCGTCGAGGTCACCGGCGTCCACCCGTATGTACGCGGTGAGCGGCAGCGCAGGATCAACTGGCCCGCCAGCACCCGCCGCGGCTCGATCCAACTGCACCAGTTCGCCGCCGAACGCGCCGCCGACACCGTCGTCCTGCTCGACGTGCTCACCGACGTACGCGACCCCGGCACCGGCACCTCCTCGCTCGACGAGACCTTCCGCGCCGCCGCCGGGCTGGTCCGCGCCTATCTGCGCACCCACGACCGGATCGGCGTGGTCTCGGTGGGCGGCGCCACCCGCTGGCTCCAGGCAGGCACCGGCAACGGCTACTTCTACCGCATCGTGGAGAGCGTGCTGGAGGTCCGCAAGGACCTCGCCTACCGCACCACCGGGATCAGCCGTCTGCCCCCGCCCGCCCTGCCCGAAGGCGCCCTGGTCTACGTCTTCACCCCGCTCACCGACTCCCGCATCCTCGACGTGCTGCACCAGGTGCGCGGCCGCGCCAACCCGATGGTCGTCGTGGAGATCCCCTCCGGCGACCCGCCGGTCGAGCCCGGCGACGTCACCGCCGAACTCGCCCTGCGGCTGTGGCGGGCCGACCGCGACGCGACGCGGTTCGCGCTCACCGAACGCGGTATCGCGGTCGTGCGCCACCGGCCCGGTGACACCCTCGACCTCGCGCTCGCCCCGCTGCTGCGCGCCCGTATCCACGGAGGAACCCGATGAGCCCCGCCGGGGAACGGCTCGCCGCCCGTCTTCTGGGCGTCGCCCTCGTGCTCGCGGCCTGCGATCCGCCCGCCGCCCTGCACGCGTCGGTGCTCGCCCAGGCGCTGGTGGTGCTCGCGGCCGGTGCCGCCTGGTGGGCCGCGCCGTTGGTCGACGAGCGGCCGGTGCGCAGCTCGACGCGGCCGACGGCGATGGCCGCCCGGCGCCGTACGACCCTGCTCGCCGCCGGGGCCGTCGTCCTCGCCGCCGTAACCGAGCCGCCGGCCTGGCTGGCGGTGTGCGTGGCCGTACTGCTCCTGGCCTATCTGCTGGTCACCGACCCGTGGCTGTTCGGCGCCACCGCGCCGCGCGGCCGCCCGGCCGCGGGGCCCCCGCTGATCGCGGCCGCGGCGAGCGCCGTGGTCCTCCTCGCCGCGCAGGCGCCGGTCGCGGACACCTCCTGGGCCCGCCTCCCGGCGGCCCTCGCCGTAGCCGCGACCGTCACCTGCCTCGCGCTCTCGCTGCGCCACCGCCGCGACTAGCGCCCGGCGCACCCGGCATCACACCAGGTGAATGCGCGCTGGATCGGTTCAGTAAAACGGTCCACAACAAATGAACACCCCGCTTCCCATCTGCACTTGTGGTGCTTTACCGTTTAATGGACAGCCAGTCGGCGGCCCGCTAGGTTGAGCGCCGGTGCCCCGCGGCCCACTGACCGGCGTCGACGGTGAAAGCCGACGGCAGCAGTCCGCCGCGGCCGGACCAGCAGGCGCCACACCGGCCGAATCAGCCGAGTCGGCCGGACCAGCAGGCAAGGAGTAGGGATGAAGGACGTCACGCCGGTCGCCGACGGCTGGAGGCTGCGCCTGCCCGACACCGGCAGTGTGCCCGCCGTCGTGCCGGGCTGCGTGCACACCGACCTGATGGCGGCGGGGCTGCTCGTGGACCCGTTCCTGGACCGGAACGAGACCGAGGTCGCCTGGGTCGGACGCGCCGACTGGACGTACGAGACCGTGCTCCCGCCCCGCGCCACCGGACACGAGCGCACCGACCTCGTCTTCGACGGCCTCGACACCGTCGCCGCGGTCCGCCTCGGCGACACGCTGCTCGGCACCACCCGCAACATGCACCGCGGCTACCGCTTCGACGTCACCGGGCCGTACGGGGAGCGGGAGACACCGCTGACCGTCGAGTTCACCTCCGCCTACACCGAGGCCGAGCGGGTCCGCGCGCTGGTCGGCGACCGGCCCAACTCGTACCCCGAGCCCTTCCAGTACATCCGCAAGATGGCCTGCTCCTTCGGCTGGGACTGGGGACCGACCCTGGTCACCGCCGGAATGTGGAAGCAGGTCAGGATCGAGCACTGGTCCACCGCCCGGCTGGCCGGGGTCGTCCCGCTGGTCACCGTGGACGCAGGCACCGGCCGGGTCGAGGCCCGGCTGGAGCTGGAGCGCACCGCGACCGGCGCCGACCGCGCGCTGACCGTACGGCTGCGGGTGGGGGAGACCTCCGTCGAGGCGGACGTCCCGGCCGGCGCCGACCGGCTGACGGTCACCGCCGAGGTGCCCGACCCCGCCCTGTGGTGGCCGCGCGGCTACGGCGAACAGCCGCTGTACGACCTGGAGATCACCCTCCTGGACGGCGACGCCGAACTGGACGCCTGGCGGCGGCGGATCGGCTTCCGCGACATCGTGCTCGACACCGCCGCCGACGAACACGGCAGCGCCTTCACCCTGGTCGTCAACGGCACCCCGGTCTTCGCCCGGGGCGTCAACTGGATCCCCGACGACGTGCTGCCCACCCGGATCGACGCCGCCCGCTACCGCCGCCGCCTGGAGCAGGCCGCGGCCGCCGGCATCGACCTGATCCGCGTGTGGGGCGGCGGGATCTACGAGAGCGACGACTTCTACGACGCCTGCGACGAACTCGGCCTGCTGGTCTGGCAGGACTTCCTCTTCGCCTGCGCCGCCTACTCCGAGGAGCAGCCGCTGCGCTCCGAGATCGACGCCGAGGCCCGCGAGAACGTCGCCCGCCTCACCCCGCACCCCAGCCTGGTCCTGTGGAACGGCAACAACGAGAACCTGTGGGGCTTCCGCGACTGGGACTGGGAGGGCGACCTCGCGGGCGGCTCCTGGGGCGAGGGCTACTACCTGGGCCTGCTGCCTCGGATCGTCGCCGAGACCGACCCCACCCGGCCGTACTGGGCGGGCAGCCCCTGGTCCGGCTCCTGGGACCACCACCCCAACGACCCCGGCCACGGCACCGCCCACTCGTGGGAGGTGTGGAACCGCCGCGACTACCGCGAGTACCTCGACAGCGTCCCGCGCTTCGTGGCCGAGTTCGGCTGGCAGGCGCCGCCCGCGTACGCCACCGCGCGCCGCGCGATCAGCGACGAGCCGCTGAGCCCGGTCTCGCCCGGCATGCTGCACCACCAGAAGGCCGAGGACGGCAACGGCAAGCTGGACCGGGGACTCGCCCACCACTTCCCGGTCCCGGCCGACTTCGACACCTGGCACTACCTGACCCAGGTCAACCAGGCCCGCGCCATCGCCACCGGCATCGAGCACTGGCGCTCGCACTGGCCGCGGTGCGCCGGCACGATCGTCTGGCAGCTCAACGACTGCTGGCCGGTGACCTCCTGGGCGGCGATCGACGGTGACGAGCGCGAGAAGCCGCTCTACCACGAGCTGAAGCGGCTCTACGCCGACCGGCTCGTCACCGTGCAGCAGCGCCCCGGCGGGCTCGTCGCGGCGCTGGTCAACCAGAGCGCGCGGGACTGGTCGGGCACGGCGGTCCTGCGCAGGGTCGCGGTGGACGGCACTGTGCTTGCCGAGGCACGGCAGCCGTTCACCGCGGCCTCCCGGACGGTCGCCGACCTTCCCGTACCGGAGCGGGTGCTGCCCGCGGCCGGCAGCGACAAGGAGTTCCTGACCGTCGAGGCCGACGGTCTGCGCGGACTGTGGTTCGCCGTACCGGACAAGGACTTCGCCTATCCGGCGCCGCGCTGGGACGTCTCGGTGACGGCCGGCGGCGACACCACCGAGGTCACCGTCACCGCCCGCTCCCTGCTGCGCGACCTGCTGCTCCAGGCGGACCGGCTGAGCCCGTCGGCCGCCGCCGACCGGGGGCTGATCACGCTGCTGCCGGGGGAGAGCGCGACGATCACCGTACGCGGCTGGGACCGGCCGAACCCGGACTCCGTGTCCGCCGCCCTGTACACCGTCAACACCGCGGTCGGCTCGGCGGCCGGCGCCGCCGGGCAGCTGTCCGGCCCGGACGGCGGCCGGTGAGCGAACCGGCCCAGGACCCGGGACACCGCCCCACCATCAAGGACGTCGCCGCGCTCGCGGGGGTGTCCAAGGGGGCGGTGTCCATGGCGTTCAACGGGCGCCCCGGCGTCTCGCAGGCCACCCGGGCACGGATCCTCGACGCCGCCGGCCGGCTCGGCTGGGCGCCCAGCCTCAACGCGCGCGCCCTGTCCGGCACCCGGGTCGACACCATCGGCCTGGTCATCGCCCGGCCGGCCCGGATGCTCGGCCTCGAACCCTTCTACATGGAGTTCATCTCCGGCATCGAGAGCGTGCTCGCCGACCACGACAGCGCGCTGCTGCTGCGGCTGGTCCGCGACGTGGACGAGGAGATCGCCGTCCAGCAGGCGTGGTGGCGCTCCCGGCAGGTCTCGGGCTCGATCCTGGTCGACTTCCGCCAGGACGACCCGCGTGTTCCCGCGATCGGCTCGCTGGGCATGCCCGCGGTCGCCGTCGGCCACCCCTCGCTGACCGGGCCGGTGCCCGCCGCCTGGACCGACGACGCGGCGGCCGTCTCCGACGCCGTACGGTATCTGGCCGCGCTCGGCCACCGCAGGATCGCCCGGGTCGGCGGCGCCGCCGTGCTCGGCCACACCGCCATCAGAACCGCCGCCTTCGAGGAGACCGTGCGCGAACTGGGCCTGGAACAGGGCCGCAGCGTCGTCACCGACTTCTCCGGCGGCCAGGGCGCCCGCGCCACCCGTACCCTGCTCGCCGCCCCCGTGCGGCCCACCGCCATCCTCTACGACAACGACCTGATGGCGGTCGCCGGGCTGTCCGTGGCCGACGAGATGGGTCTGTCGGTGCCCCGGGACATCTCCCTGCTGGCCTGGGACGACTCGCAGCTGTGCCAGCTCACCCGGCCGCAGCTGTCGGCGATGAGCCACGACGTGTACGGCTTCGGCGCCGAGGTGGCCCGCCGGCTGCTGGCGGTCCTCGGCGGCGAGCAGCCGCGGCAGGGCCCGGTCGCCACACCCGTGCTCGTCCCCCGCAACAGCACCGCCCCGCCGGCCTGAGCGCCGGCGGGGCAGTGCTGTCGCGGTCCGGGGACGTGACGGCTACTTCGTCGCGCCCTGGGTGAAGCCGTTGTAGATGAACCGCTGGAGGAACAGGAAGATCACCAGCGTCGGCACGATCACCAGGATCGCGCCGGCCGAGATGTCCTCCCAGTGGGCGCCGTAGGGGCCCTTGAAGCGGAAGAGCGAGGTCGAGATCGTGCCCAGGTTCTCCGAGGGCATGTAGAGGAAGGGGATGTAGAAGTCGTTGTAGACGGTGATCCCCTTGATGATCACGACCGTGGCGATGGCGGGCTTGAGCAGCGGCAGGATGATCCGCCAGTAGATGGTGAACGAGTTCGCCCCGTCGATCCGCGCCGCCTCGTCCAGGGACACCGGGATGCCCCGGATGAACTGCAGGAAGATGTAGATCGAGACGATGTCCGTGCCCGTGTAGAGCAGGATCGGCGCCCAGCGGGAGTCGAACAGCCCGAAGTCGTTGATGATCCGGAAGGTCGCCACCTGGGTGGTGACGCTGGGCACCAGCGTGCCGATCAGGAAGAGCGCCACCACCGGGCGGCGCATCCGGAAGTGGTACCGGTCGATGGCGTAGGCCGCCATCGAGCCGATGAGCACGGTCCCGGTGATCGAGAAGAGCAGGATGAACGACGTGTTCCAGAACGCCGAGAGCATCTTCCCGTCGCGGAACGCCGTCACGTAGTTGTGGTAGTTGAGCCAGTTGTGCGGCAGCGACAGCGCGCCGCCGTCCTGCGCCAGCTCACGCGAGGTCTTGAGCGAGGTGAGGAACACCGCGAACAGCGGCAGCAGCATCACCACGGAGGCCGCCACGAGCGAGACGTACGTCAGGGTCCTGGCGACCGTCCGGCGCGTGTGCGCCGAACGGTCCTGCTCGGAGAGGTCCCGCGTCTTCGCGCCCGGCGGCGGGACGAGCGTCGAGGTCATACGAGGTCGGTCCTCTCGTCGGGCACCAGCAGCCGTTGCAGCCAGGTGACCAGCAGAATGATGACCAGCAACGCGACGGCCGACGCCGAGGCGAGACCCATCTTGTTGAACTGGAAGGCCAGCTTCACCGTCTGGATGACGAACGTCTGGGTGCCGGCCGCGCCGCCGGTCATGATGTACGGGATCTCGAAGACGGACAGCGACCCCGAGATCGCCAGGATCACGCTCAGGCTCAGCACCGGCCGGATACCCGGCGCGATGATGTGCCGGAACTGCTGCCAGCGGTTGGCGCCGTCCAGCTCCGAGGCCTCGTACAGCTCCCCGGGGATGGACTGGATCGCCCCGAGGAACAGCACGAAGTTCAGGCCCATGAACCGCCACACCGACACCCCGGACAGCGAGGTGTTGGCCATCCGCCCGCTGCCCAGCCAGAAGTGGTGGCCGTGCGCCCCGAACAGGCTCAGTACCGAGTCGAGGGTGCCGCCGGGCTGGAAGAAGTACAGGAAGACGAAGCCGACGGCGACACCGTTGATCAGGTAGGGGAAGAACAGGATCCCCTTGAAGAGGTTCCTGAACTTCAGGTTGAAGCTCAGCACGGTGGCGAAGTACAGCGCCAGCGTGATCTGCACCACCGACGCCACCAGGTAGTACAGGCTGACGAAGAAGACCTGGAAGAGTTCGGGGCGGGTGAAGAGCTCGACGTAGTTCTTGGAGCCCACGAAGTTCTTGTCCGGGCTCACCCCGTCCCAGTCGGTGAAACTGTCCGAGATCATGTTCGCGACCGGGACATAGGTGAACGTGATCAGGAGGGCGAGCGGTACGGCCAGGAACATCCATGGCGTGACGAGCCGCCACACCCGCGCCCGGGTCACAGGCCCGCGGTCTTCTGTGCTTCGGCCCACTTCTTGCTCAGCGACGTGAAGACCCCGTCGAGGTCGCCGCCGGCCGCGCCCCTGGCCACGTCGATCAGGTGCTGGCGGTAGTCCGGCTTGGTCAGACCGACCTCGGACTGGTTGTCGATGTTGTTGACCTCGGCGTTCTTGGCCTGGGAGACCTCGACCAGCTTCACGCCCGCGTCACTGAACGGCTTCAGCGAGCTGGGCAGCGGCGCGCCCTTGAGCGAGGGGACGGCCTGGTTGGTCTGCACATAACCCGACTTGTCGGTGAACCAGTCGATCCAGGCGCGGGCGGCCGCCTTGTGCTTGGAGTGGATGCTCACCGCTTCCTGGTAGTCAGGGGCGATCGGGGAGCAGAACTTGCCGTCGACCTGGCTGGGGAAGGGCATGTAGCCGATCTCGGACGGGTCCTGGCCGGCCTTCTTCGCGGCGTCCTGCATCTGGACGATCGCCCAGGAGCCGAGCCACATCGAGCTGATCTTGCCGGTGGCGAGCAGGCCCTTGGAGTTCTCCCAGTTCGTGGTGGTCGGGTCCTCCTCGGAGAGCTTGTCGTGCACGATGTTGTAGAGCAGCGTGTCGCCGACGTTGAGGTCGCTTCCGGCCTTCCACGGGTCGGGCTCGGTGGCCAGCTCGTCATTGGCCTTCGGGTCGCAGGAGACCGCGCCGACCACGCTGGACCAGGCGGTGAGCGGCCAGCCGTCCTTGTAGTTGGTGTAGTACGGCGTGGCGGACGTCTTGGCCTTGATCGCCTTGAGGTCGCTGATGAACTCGTCCGGCGTGGTCGGCCAGGTGGTGATGCCGGCCTGCTCCCAGACCTTCTTGTTGTAGACGAAGCCGTTGGCGTTGGTGAAGTTGGCGATGCCGTAGACCTTGCCGTCCACCGTCGCCTTGTCGGTGAAGGTGTACTGCTTGCTGAGGTCCGCGGCGCTGCCCAGCGACGCGAAGAACTTCGGGTAGTCGTCCTGCTTGATGACCGCGGGGATCATGAGCACGTCGCCGTAGTTCGACGTGTTCATGCGGATCTTGACTTCGCCCTCGTAGTCGGTGATGCCCTCGAAGGTCACGTGCACCTTCGGGTAGATCTTGTTGAACTCGGCGGCGTACTTCTTCATCGTGCCGTCCTGCACCAGGTCCGTGCGCTGGGTGAGGACCTTGACGTCACCGGTCACCTTGGCGGGATCGGTGGGTGAGGAGGCCGACTCACCGCTCGACGACGAGCCTCCGCCACCGCCGCAGGCCGTCGCCAGCAGCGCCATGGTGGCGAGCAGCGAACCGGCCAGTACCTTGCGCTTCATGTGCACCATCTCCGTTTCACGACATCCGTCCGAGCGAGTCCAGGAGGGGACGAGTCGCGCAGCGCGGTTACTTAAGCGATTCAGTAGCGGAACGACCGCACTATTGCATTGGGTTGTTGGTCGGTAAAGGGACTGATTCAGCGCTGATGCTTAACCGTTACATTGCGGTTCAGTGCGGGGCACGCGGAGAAGGCGCGGCGAGGCCCCGGCGGACGGGCGGGACAGGCCCGGCGGCCCCGCCGGTGGGGTAGGTTGAAGCCCATCGGCACCGCGCGTGCGCCGGGTACGGCAGCGCGGACGAACCGGAGGAGGTGGGACCGATTACCCCCAGCACACGACGGGCGCTCCCGCCCCACGGCCGCGCGGACTGACGGCGCGGCCGCCGATCGACGCCGGGGAGCTCCCGCAGGCTTCCCGAAAGGCTCTCATGTCGGAAATCGCATCACAACCGTCCGAACCGGTTCTCGTCGCCACCCTGCGCGCGGCCGGCTGCGTCTTCGCCGAGGACGAGGCGCGGCTGCTCACCGCCGCCGCCCGCACCCCGGGCGAACTCGCCGCCATGGTCGAGCGGCGCGCCGCCGGTCTGCCGCTGGAACACGTCATCGGCTGGGCCGAGTTCGGCGGACTGCGGATCGCCGTGGACCCCGGGGTCTTCGTACCCCGCCGCCGTACCGAACTCCTGGTCCGGGAGGCGGCCCGGCTCGGCCGCCCCGGAGCCGTCGTCCTGGACCTGTGCTGCGGCTCGGGCGCGGTCGGCGTGGCGCTCGCCGCGGCCCTGGGCCGGGTCGAACTGCACGCCGCCGACCTCGACCCGGCCGCGGTGCGCTGCGCCCGCCGCAACGTCGGCGCCGCGGGCGGGCGGGTCCACGAGGGCGACCTGTTCGACCCGCTGCCCGCGGACCTGCGCGGGCGCGTCGACGTGCTCGCCGCCAACGTGCCCTACGTGCCCACAGGGGACGTCGGCTTTCTGCCGCCGGAGGCCCGGGAGCACGAGGCGCTGATCGCGCTCGACGGCGGCCCCGACGGGCTCGACGTGCTGCGCCGGGTGGCCGCCGGGGCGCCCGGCTGGCTGGCGCCGGGCGGCTCACTGCTCTTCGAGACCAGCGAGCGGCAGGCCGCCCTCGCTGCCGGGGTCGTCGAAGCCGCCGGACTGCGGCCGCGCGTGGTGAGCGACGACGGGCTGTACGCGACGGTCGTGACCGGGACGCGCGCGGCCCGCTGACCTCCGCGCGGGCGAAAGGGGCGGCCCCCGCGCCGGGAGCCGCCCCTTGCCGCCGTGCCGGGGCTCGGGGTTCAGTCCTGCTGCTCCGCGGGCCGCAGCCCGGCGGACCACTTCTCCTCGATGTTGCCGAACCTCCACACCGCGAAGGCGATCGCCCAGGTGCCGAAGAACAGGCCGACGATCACATACCCGACGATGTTCAGATCCAGGCCGCCGACCCAGTCCCAGAAGGCGCCGTGCAGCTTGGCCTTCTCACCGATCAGGCCCAGCAGTTCCACCGTGCCGATGATCAGCGCGACCGCGACCGACAGACCGGTGATCGTCAGGTTGTAGTACACCTTGCGGACGGGCTTGGAGAAGGCCCACTCGTAGGCGAAGTTCATGAACGAGCCGTCGATGGTGTCCAGCAGCGACATACCCGCCGCGAACAGCACCGGCAGGCACAGGATCGCGTACCAGGGCAGCCCGGAGGCGGCGCCGGAGCCCGCGAGCACCAGCAGCGCGATCTCGGTGGCGGTGTCGAAGCCCAGGCCGAACAGCAGCCCCAGCGGGTACATCTGCCACGGCTTGGTGATCGACTTCATCAGCCGGCCGAGCAACCGGTTCATGAACCCGCGGTTGTTGAGCTGCTCCTCCAGCGCGGCCTCGTCGAAGTCGCCCTGGCGCATCTGCCGGAAGACCTTCCAGATCCCGGCCAGGATCAGCAGGTTGAGGAACGCGATGACGTACAGGAACGTGCCCGAGACGGTGGTGCCGATCCAGCCGGTGACGTTGTGCAGCTGCGAGTTGTCGTCCTCGACCGGGTTGGCCAGCGCCTTGACGCCCAGCGACAGCAGGAGCGCCAGGGCGAAGACGATGCTGGAGTGACCGAGGGAGAACCAGAAGCCCACCGACAGCGGGCGCTTGCCCTCGCCCATCAGCTTGCGCGTGGTGTTGTCGATCGCCGCGATGTGGTCGGCGTCGAAGGCGTGCCGCATACCGAGCGTGTACGCGGTGACGCCGATGCCGATGCCGAAGGACTTCGTGCCGAGGCTGTAGTGCTCGGGGGCCACGACCGCCACCAGCGTGAACCAGCCGATCACGTGCAGTGCCACGATGAACGCGGCCATGCCGCCGAGCCTGCTCCACTCGGACCTGCTCATCGATCCCGATATCCGTCTCCAGCGGGACGCGGCGGTACCGGCCGGTGCCTCGGCGGTGCTGGTCATGGTTTGGTCCTCCGTGCTGACGGCGTGCGGCGCTGACTGCGGCAATGTACTAGTTGCAATTTACTCGCAATAGCGCGGGTGTCACCCGTGCGGCTGTGGACAACGGTGGTGCGCCGGGCGCGCGGGCGCGGGGCCGGCCCGGCGGGAGAGCTTGGTCACAACTGGTCGGAACGCCCGGCGGATTGACGTTCGCCCTGATTGACGCCCTGAACAGGCAGCCCTACGCTCCTTGACGTAGTGATGGTGTGGGGAAGCCGGTGGGAATCCGGCACGGTCGCGCCACTGTGAGCCCCCCGCCGCCAGGCGGCGGGCGAGTCAGACAGCCACCCGTCACGACGCCCATGGAACAGGGACGCACGATCCCCTAAGGAGGGCTCACCTTGAGCAGCATTTCCCCCTCGCGCCCGGCGGCCACACCGGTCGTCCTGCCGGTCTCGAAGTCCGTACTCCGGCTGGTCGGCACCGCGGTCCTCGCGCTCGCCGCCTACTACTTCATCGGTGTCGACCAGGGTGCCGTCTCGGTGTTCGGCAACGACATGCACATCCACGAGTTCGTCCACGACGCGCGTCACTTCCTCGGCTTCCCCTGCCACTGACGCCCCGGCACCTCTACGTACGGACAACTCGACATGGAAAAGAAGCTCATACTGCGCGGCGTCCTCGCCGGCGCAGTCGCCGGGCTGCTCGCCTTCCTCTTCGCCCGCGTCTTCGCCGAGCCGCTGATCGGCAAGGCCATCGACTACGAGAGCGGCCGTGACGCCGCGCAGGCCGCGCTGGACAAGGCGGCCGGACTTCCCGCGGGGGCCGCGGACCCGGACCTGTTCAGCCGGACCGTCCAGGCGGATGTCGGCATCGGCGTCGGCATGATCGTCTTCGGCATGGCGATGGGCGCGCTGTTCGCCGTGGCCTACGCCGTGTGCCTGGGCCGGGTCGGGGGCCTGCGGGCCCGCAATCTGTCGCTGCTCGTCGCGGGCGGCGGCTTCCTCGGCATGTACCTGGTGCCGTTCCTCAAGTACCCGGCCAACCCGCCCGCGATCGGCCACGAGGAGACCATCAGGGCCCGCAGCGGCCTCTATCTGATCATGGTGGTCTGCTCGATCGCCTTCCTGGCCGGCGCGGTCTGGCTCGGCAAGCGGCTCCAGGCGCGCTTCGGCAACTGGAACGCCACCCTGCTGGCGGCGGGCGCCTTCGTCGTCGCCATCGGCGTGGTCATGCTGCTCCTGCCGTCGCTGGGCCATCTGGCCGTCAACAAGCGGGAGTTCGGCAACCACGCCACCGAGACCCCGCTGCCGCTGACCGACGGCAAGGGCACCATCGTCTACCCGGGCTTCCCGGCCGATGTGCTCTTCTCGTTCCGCTTCTACTCCGTCGGCGCGCAACTGCTGCTCTGGTCCGCCATCGGGCTGCTCTTCGCGCCGCAGGCCGAACGGCTGCTCAAGCCGCGTCCGGACACCCCGTCCACGCGGGAGCCGGCCCCCGTGCCGGCATGACCCCTCCCGCCCCGGACGACCGCCGGGAACCGGGCGCGGTGGCCGAAGGGGTCACCGCGCTCGGGCCGTTCTTCGCCCTGGACCTCCACCCGCCCGGGTCGCCGCCGGCCGGGCCCTGGCAGCCGGTGACCCGGTCACTGCTCGACGAGCGGACGGCCGAGGTCGGGGCCAGGCTCGCCGCCGCCGGGGGACAGCGGCCCGAGGCCGTCGAGCTCCGGGTCGCCGCCTCCGTCGCCCATCTCGGCCTGGCCGCACGGCTGGTGTCGCCCGCGCTGGCCGCCGCCGCGCTGTACGGGCGGCCGCTGGTCTTCGGCCTCGGCGACGTGCGCTGGCAGCCCGTGCTCGGCGGGCCCGTACCCCTGTCGCTGCCCGCGGACGCGGTGGGGGAGGCCGGTACGCCCGAACGGCTGGCCGGCGTGCTGGCCGCGGAGCTGCTGGCCGGGCCGCTGGAGGAACTGGCCGCCGCTTTCGCGGTCTCCGCGCACATCGCGCGCGGCAACACCGTCTCCGCCGTCAACAGCGCCGCCGCCATGATCGCCCGAGCCCGGCCCGAGGCGGCCGGGCCCGCCCGCGCGCTGGCCGCCCTCCTGCTGGCCCGCCCACCGCTGGCCGGCGAGAGTTCCACCGCGCCCGACGGCTCCTTCCGGCGCCGCAGCTGCTGTCTGATCTACCGCGCCGCACCGGACCGCAAGGGCGCCCTGTGCGGCGACTGCGCGCTGCGGTGAGCCGCGGTGAACCAGTCCGTCCGACCCGAAGGGCCGCCGTGCCAGACTCACCGACCGTGAAACCGACGGCGGATCCGACCGTGAAACCGACGGCGGATCCGACCGTGAAACCGACTGCGGATCAGACCACGGATCCGACCGTGAAACAGATCCGGGTCATCGGCATCGGGGCGGGCGACCCGGACCAGCTGACCCTCCAGGCGGTACGGGCGCTCGGCGACACGGATGTCTTCTTCCTGCTCGACAAGGGCGAGGAGAAGTCCGACCTGGCGGCACTGCGCGCGCTGATCCTGGAACGCCACGCCACCCGCTCGCACCGGGTGGTCGTCGCGCGCGACCCCGAGCGGGACCGTACGGCGGCCTCGGCGGCGTACGTACCGGCGGTGGACGACTGGCGGCGGCGCCGGGCCGACATCTACGAGCGGCTGATCACCGAGGAACTGGCCGACGGCGAGTGCGGGGCGTTCCTGGTGTGGGGCGACCCCGCGCTGTACGACAGCACGCTGGGCATCCTGGAGGACGTGCACGCGCGCGGCGCCGTCGCCTTCGGGTGGAGCGTCGTGCCCGGCGTCAGCAGCGTCTCGACGCTCGTCGCCCGGCACCGCACGGGCCTGAACCAGGTCGGGCGTCCGGTGCAGATCACCACCGGGCGGCGGCTGGCCGACGGCGGACTGCCCGCGGGGGTGGACGACGTGGTGGTGATGCTCGACGCGCGTCAGACCTTCGGACGTTTCACCGGGCAGGGCCTGCACATCTACTGGGGGGCGTACCTCGGCACGGCCGACGAGATCCTGCTCGCCGGGCCGCTGGACGAGGAACTGGCCGACCGTATCCGTACCGTCCGGGCCGAGGCCCGCGCCCGCAAGGGGTGGATCATGGACACGTATCTGCTGCGCAGGGGCGGCGGGCACTGAATGCGGGTGCTGATCCTCGGCGGCACCGCGGAGGCCCGCGAGCTGGCCGACCTGCTCGCAGCCGACCCCACCATGGAGGTCACCACGTCGCTGGCGGGCCGCACCGGGCAGCCACGACTGCCCGAAGGGCGGGTGCGCACCGGCGGGTTCGGGGGAGCGGCCGGGCTCGCCGGGTGGCTGCGCGCCGAGCGGACCGACGCCGTGGTGGACGCCACGCACCCCTTCGCGGCCGCCGTCAGCCGGCACGCGGCCGAAGCCGCCGCGGAGGCACGGGTCCCGCTGGTGGCGCTGCGCAGGCCCGGCTGGACGGCGGGGCCGGGGGACCGGTGGCACTGGGCCGACACGCTCGCGGACGCGGCGGCGGCGCTGCCGGGCCTGGGCCGGCGGGTCTTCCTCACCACCGGACGGCAGGGGGTGGGGGAGTTCGCCGCGCTCGGTCTGTTCTTCCTGATCCGCTCGGTCGAGCCGCCGACGGGACCGCTGCCGCGCGATCACCGACTCCTGTTGGGCCGAGGCCCGTTCACGCTCGACGGCGAGCGGGAGCTGCTGCGCGGACACCGGATCGACGTCCTGGTCACCAAGGACAGCGGCGGCCCGGCCACGGCGGCGAAGCTCACCGCCGCCCGCGAGGCCGCGATCCCCGTCCTCCTCATCCGCCGCCCACCCCCGCCCCCCGAGGTCCCCACCACCCCGACCCCCACGGCAGCGGCCACCTGGCTCCACGCCACCCGGGCCAACAAACCAAGCCTGCCCGGCGTTTGAGGGCAGGCCCGGAGGGCGCGAACGTCAACCCACCAACTCCCGCACCAGTGCCCCCACCTGCCCCGCCTCGATCAAAAACCCGTCGTGCCCGTAGGGAGACGTGATCACCCGCACCCCGTCCGCCCCCGGAATCCCCGCGGCCAGCTCCGCCTGCTGGACCAGCGGGTAGAGCCGGTCGGAGTCGACCCCGGCCACCACCGCGGGCGCGGTCACCCGCCGCAGCGCCGCCGCCGTACCCCCGCGGCCCCGCCCGATGTCGTGCGCGTTCATCGCCTCGGTGAGCACCACATAGCTCGCGGCGTCGAACCGCCGCACCAGCTTCTCGGCGTGGTGGTCGAGATACGACTCGACCGCGTAACGCCCGCCCCGCCAGGGGTCCTCCGTGTCCTGCGCGGCCCGCCCGAAGCGCCCGCGCAGCTCGTCCTCGCTGCGGTACGTGATGTGCGCCAGCCGCCGGGCGAGCCCCAGCCCCGTGTGCGGGCCGCCGCCCGGCCCCGCGTCGTGGTAGTCGCCGCCGCGCCACGCGGGGTCGGACCTGATCGCCCGGACCTGCGCCGACGCCCACGCGATCTGCTCCGCGCTCGACGCCGCCGGGGTCGCGACCAGCAGCAGCGCCCCCGTGCGCTCCGGGTGCCCGACCGCCCACTCCAGCGCGCGCATCCCGCCCATCGACCCGCCGACCACCAGCGCCCAGCGGTCGATGCCGAGCCCGTCCGCCAGCTCCGCCTCGGCCGCGACCTGGTCCCGCTGGGTCAGAAACGGGAAGGAGCCGCCCCAGCGCCGCCCGTCGGGGCGGTACGAGGCCGGTCCGGTGCTGCCCTGGCAGCCGCCCAGGACGTTCGGCGCGACCACGAACCACCGGTCGGTGTCCAGCGCCCGGCCGGGACCGATCAGCGTGTCCCACCAGCCGGGCGTCGGATGCCCGGGACCGGCCGGGCCGGTGACATGGCTGTCCCCGGTGAGCGCGTGCAGCACGAGCACCGCGTTGGACCCGTCGGCCGCGAGCCGCCCCCACGTCTCGAACGCCAGCCGTACACCGGGCAGTTCACCGCCCGCCTCCAGCGGCAGCGGACGGTCGGGCGCGTACCACCGGCGGCGGCCCGGCGGGTCCCCCTCCTGCCAGGCCCCGGTGGCCGGCAGAAGGGGGACGCCGCCTGCCGTACGGGCGGTGGTGCTCAGGACGCGCCCTTCGCCGCGCGGAACCCGGCCTCCAGGTCCGCCTTGAGGTCGGCCAGGTTCTCGATGCCGACCGACAGCCGTACCAGACCCGGCGACGCGCCCGTGGCCAGCAGCTGCGCCTCGTCCAGCTGGCTGTGCGTGGTCGACGCCGGGTGGATGATCAGACTGCGGACGTCACCGATGTTGGCGAGATGGCTGAACAGCCGCACCCCGTCCACGAACCGCTTGCCCGCCTCCGCGCCGTCCCGCAGCTCGAAGGTCAGCACCGCGCCCGCGCCGCGCGGCAGATAGCGCTTCGCGGCCGCGTGGTAGGGGCTCGACGGCAGGCCCGCGTAGTGCACGGCCTCGACCTCGTCGCGCTCCTCCAGCCACTCGGCCAGCGCCTGCGCGTTCGCCGAGTGGCGCTCCAGCCGCAGCGACAGCGTCTCCACGCCCTGGAGCAGCAGGAAGGCGGAGTGCGGCGACAGCGCGGGCCCGAGGTCGCGCAGCAGCTGCACCCGCAGCTTGGCGGCGAAGGCGCCGGGGCCGAGCGCGGGCCAGTACTGGAGGCCGTGGTAGCTGGGGTCGGGCTCGGTGAAGTCGGGGAAGCGCTCGGCGTGCGCCCCGAAGTCGAAGGTGCCGCCGTCGACCACCACGCCGCCGATGGTCGTACCGTGCCCGCCGAGGAACTTCGTGGCCGAGTGCACCACGATGTCCGCGCCGTGCTCGATCGGCCGCAGCAGGAAGGGCGTCGCGACCGTGTTGTCCACGATCAGCGGCAGCCCCTCGGCGTGCGCCAGATCGGCGACCGCCCGTACGTCCAGCACGTCACCGCGCGGGTTGCCCAGCGTCTCGGCGAAGAACGCCTTGGTGTTCGGCCGGATCGCGGCCCGCCACGCGTCGGCGTTGTCCGGCTCCTCCACGAAGGAGACCTCGATGCCGAACTTGGGCAGCGTGTGGTGGAAGAGGTTGAACGTGCCGCCGTAGAGCGACGCGCTGGAGACGATGTGGTCGCCCGCGCGGGCCAGCGTCAGGATCGCCAGCGTCTCGGCGGCCTGCCCCGACGCCAGCGCGACGGCGGCGACCCCGCCCTCCAGCGCGGCGACGCGCTGCTCGAACACGTCCTGCGTGGGGTTGTGGATACGGGTGTAGATGTTGCCCGGCTCGGCGAGCGAGAAGAGGTCCGCCGCGTGCTGGGTGTCACGGAAGACGAAGGACGTCGTCTGGTAGATCGGCACCGCCCGCGCACCGGTCGTGGGGTCCGGCTCGGCTCCGGCGTGCACCTGCTGCGTCTCGAACGACCAACCGGGCCGGTCGTCCACCCCGGCGTCGTCGGGCGTGTGCCCCGCGGTCACGGAGTCGATGGGCTGGGTCATGGCTCTCCCCTGAACTGGCGTACGGGTGTACGTGGGTACGGAAACGGCACCCGGCCGCGGACCGTGCGGCCTCGAAGGGGGCACGGCTGCGCACCGGGGGCGGTGTGACACAAGGGGTGATCGGCCGCCGGAAGGGCGGCAGAACGCCGGGCGCGCGACGTCAGCGCACGGCGGGACACGCCATGGTCGTGACGCGCGCGTAGTCCACGTGGCGGCGCATCACGAGCAAGGTCATGCGGGCCATGCAACCACAGCGTTCCCGGCCTGTCAGCGGGCGGAGCGGTTCCCGCGCGGCTGTTACATACTGTTCGTTTTCCCACTCGAACGGACTCGGCGTACCGACCGGTCGGCAGACCCCCGTATCCCCGGGGACCGCGGCCCGCCGCCGGGCCCCGGAAACCGCATCGGTACAGGGTTTCCGCGGCCCGGGAGGCATCTTCCGCGTCACCGCGCGATGATGGAGAAGGCCCATCGAAACAGGGGAGGCAGCAGCGTGCTGCCTGATGACCTGGTCGGGAGGCACTCATGGAATATCCGGAAACCTACGAGCTGGTCTTCGGAGCGCCCGCCGTCGAGGACGACGTCGTGACCGTGCACCGCAGCGCCCAGTCGGGCGCCGGCGGCTACCCCGTCTACGAGGACGACACCGGCATCGTGCGCGCCGAGATCAGCGCCGACGGCGAGGTGCGGATGGTGGCCAGCGGCGGCCACCAGGACCCCGAAGTGCCCCGGGCGATCCGGGTGCGCTGAGCACCCGGCCCCGCTTCCCCGTACCCGCCGCCCACCGAACGGCGGCAGCCCCCGTACCGTATCGCCGTACGGGGGCCGGAGGCGCGTGCGCGCGCCTCTACGGCTCGTCCGGGCCGTTACCGTCCACCAGCACCACCCGGTCCCGCGCGGCCACGACCGAGGCGGACAGTCCCGCGATGTCGTAAGCGCCGTGGTGGCGGCGGCCGTTGACGAAGAAGGTCGGGGTGCCCGACACCCGGCTCAGATCCGCCGACTCCACGTCCCGGGCGACCCTCGGCGCGCCCTTGCGGGCCCTCAGCGCGAGGTGGAAGGCCTCCACATCGAGGTTCAACTCCTCCGCGTAGCGCAGCAGATCCTTGATCTGGAGCTCGTCCTGACGGGTGATCAGCAGATCGCGCATCGCCCAGAACTCGCCCTGGAGCGCCGCCGCCTCGGCCGCCTCCGCCGCGAGCTGCGCGTGCGGGTGCACATCGGTCAGCGGCAGATGACGCCACACGTACCGGATGTCGCCGAAGTCCGCGAGCAGTTCGCGCACCACGCTCTCGGCCTGCCCGCAGTAGGGGCACTCGAAGTCGCCGTACTCCACCACCGTGACCGGCGCGTCCGCCGGGCCGCGCAGATGGTCGAGGTCGGGGTCGACCGGATCGGCCAGGTCCACCACCGACTGCGCGGTGCCCAGCAGCGCCCGCGCCCGGCGGGCCCGGGGGAGCCGGGCGGTCACCAGCGCCACCGTCGTGGTGGAGAGCATGGCGAAGACCACCGCGCTGAGCACGCCGATCTTCGCCTCGTCGAGCTGCCGCCCGTGGAAGGCCAGGGTGGCGATCAGCAGCGACACCGTGAAGCCGATGCCCGCGATCGTGCCGCCCCCCAGCACCGCGGCCCAGCCCACCGGCGGCCGCATCCGGCCCCGGCTCAGTCGGGTGGCCAGCGCCGAGGCGCCCACGATGCCGATCGGCTTGCCCAGACCGTAGGCCAGCAGGATGCCCAGCGTGATCGGTGAGGTGAACGCGTCCGCGAGCAGCGAACCGTTGATCGCGATGCCCGCGTTGGCCAGGGCGAACAGCGGCACGATCACATAGCTGCTCCACGGGTGGAAGAGCCGCTGGAGCCGGTCGTTGGGGGACAGCGCCGAGGCGATGCCCTGCCGCGCCTCGCGCTCCAGCTCCGCCGTCGGCTGCTCGCGGAAGGAGCGGAACAGACCGCTGGCCCGCTCCAGCGCGTCCCGCGAGGCCGGATAGGCGTACGACAGCAGGCCCATCACCAGGCCGACCACCAGCGGGTCCACCCCGGAGTGCAGAAACGCCACCCAGGCCACGATCCCCAGCACCGCGTACACGCCCCCGCGGCGCAGCCCGGCCCGGCGCACCCCGGCCACCAGCGCCAGCACCCCGATGCCGATCAGCAGCGGGGTCCAGGTGATGTCGTCGCTGTACGCGACGGCGATCACCGCGAGCGCCACGAAGTCGTCCACCACCGCCACGGTCAGGATGAAGGTGTGCAGCCGCCGCGGGAAGCGCGAGCCGAGCAGCGCCATCATGCCCAGCGCGAAGGCGGTGTCCGTCGACATCGCCGTGCCCCAGCCGTGCGCGGAGGACCGGCCCGCGTTCACCGCGAGATAGATCGCGACCGGCACCACCATGCCGCACACCCCGGCCAGCAGCGGCAGCGGAATACGGCGCCGGTCGCGCAGCTCGCCCATGTCGAACTCGCGGCGCGCCTCCAGACCGACCACCAGGAAGAACAGCGTCATCAGCCCGCTGTTCACCCAGTCGCGCAGATCCAGGTTCACCCCGTGGTCGCCCAGCCGTACCGACAGATGGGTGGTCCACGCCGAGTCGTACCCGGCCGGGTCGGTGTTCACCCAGGCCAGGGCCGTGAGCGTGGCCACGAGCAGTACGGCGGCGCTGCCCGTCTCGGTGCGGATGTACGCCCACGCCGTGGCGGCCGTCGTACGGTCACTCTCGGTCCGACCCGACAAGGGCGTCGTGAAGCCCCGGAACATCCAGCCTCCCACCAGTGCGTACGTCTCCCCACACCCTGGCACGAGCCGGGCCCCGGCGGCGCGCGACCCGAGGGGCGGACCCGGGCGTGGCGGCGTACCGTTCTGTCGCGAACGGGGTGCGGCGCACCGAGTGTTCAGCCGACCTGACGGGGACGGACATGACAGCCGACACGAGCGAGCGGCGCAGCGTCGCACTCGGCGCGGGCACCGTCGAGTACGGCGACACCGGCGGCGACGGGCCCGTCGTCGTCCTGCTGCACGGGCTGGCGCAGAACGGCACGGTGTGGCGGCGGGTCGTCGCCGATCTGCGCGCCGACCACCGCTGTCTGACCCCGACGCTGCCCGAGGGCGGCCACCGCATCGCGATGAGGCCCGGCGCGGATCTGTCGCCCCGGGCGGTCGCCGCGCTGGCCGCGGAGTTCCTCGACCGTCTCGATCTGCGCGAGGTCACCCTCGTCGAGGTCGACTCCGGCCGCGCCCAGCAGGTCGCCGCCTTCCACGGGGAGCGGCTGGCCCGGCTGGTGATGGTCGCCTGCGAGGCGCTGGAGAACTATCCGCCCGGGCTGTCCGGCAAGATGATCAGCCTGGCCGCGAAGGTGCCCGGGGGCATCGGACTGGCCGCCCGGGTGATGGGCACCCGTCCGCTGCGCCGCACCGCCGCGGGACTCGGCGTCCTGACCAAGTACCCGGTGCCGGACGAGGTCCTCGACGACTGGATGCGGCCGCTGCTCACCGATCCGGCCGTACGCGGCGATCTGCGCCGCTATCTGCTCGGCGCCCGCAAGGGCGAGATGCTGGAGGCGGCCGAGGCGCTGCGCGGCTTCGACCGGCCCGCGCTGGTGGTGTGGGCGACCGAGGACCGGCTGATGCCCTGGGCGCACGGCGGCCGGCTGGCCGAGATCCTTCCGCTCGGGCGGCTGGTGGAGGTTGCCGATTCCGGCACCCTCGTCCCCGAGGACCAGCCCGCGGCCCTGTCCGCAGCCCTGCGCGAATTCATCGCCACGACCCCCTGACGGCCCTGCCGCGGCGGGTGGCGTTCCTTCGCGCCGCGCGGGCGATTTTTGGCGTGCACCTGTGGAACCGCCGTCGCGCGGTTGGCGTATTCCACAGGGACGGCCGACGACCGGATCAGCGCCCCGAGTGGGAGGATGGTCACAGTCGGAAACAACACTCAACCACGACGACGAGGGGTGGCCGGGAGTGCAGGACCACGCCGTGATCGGCTGTACGGGAAAGCTGCACATCGGCACACGCGGGCCGGCCGGCCCCGGCGAGGTCCTGGTACGGATCAGGGGCGGAAGTGAGGCCTTCCTCGCCTGGTCGGACGAACCGTTGCCCAGAGGGACGACCGTGCTCGTGGTGGAGTCCCGCGGCGCCCGCCAGGTGGATGTCATCGAGTGGACCGATCCGCTGGACGCGCCGGCCGGCTGAGCCGCGCACAGAAGGAGATACAAGATGTTGGGTTATCGCGTTCCCGCGCCCGATGAGGCGATGTTGATCTCGGGCGGCCGACGAGGGCTGGGGGGTGCGCCGTTCCGCGTCGTGACCGGGCACGGGAAGTTCGTGCTGCCGATCTTCCGCAAGACCCGGTTCCTCACCCTGGCCATGTGCGAGGCGGAGGTCGCCGAGACCTGTGTGACCCGCCAGGGCATCGCGCTGACGGTCAAGGCCGTCATCGCGTTCAAGGTCGGCAACGACCACGAGAGCATCGTCAACGCCGGGCAGCGCTTCCTGTCCGACCAGGACCAGATGTCGGTGCTCACCGGCCGGATCTTCGCCGGTCACCTGCGCGCGATCATCGGTTCCATGACGGTGGAGGAGATCGTCACCGAGCGGCAGAAGCTGGCCGGGGAGGTGCTGGAGACCTCCAAGACGGAGATGGCCAAGATCGGTCTGAGCGTGGACTCGCTGCAGATCCAGTCGATCGACGACGGCGAGACCGGTTACATCGACGCGATGTCGGCGCCGCACAAGGCCGCCATCCAGCGGCAGGCGCAGATCGCGCAGGCCCAGGCCACCCAGGCGTCGGTCGAGGCGCAGCAGATCGCGGCCCGTAACCAGGCCGAGTACGCCCGGCAGACCGCAGTGGTGCAGGCCGAGTACTCCGCCCAGGTGGACCGCGCGCAGGCCGAGGCCGCCCAGGCCGGTCCGCTGGCCCAGGCGCACGCCCAGCAGGAGGTGCTCGCCGCGCAGACCGAACTGGCCCTGCGCGCGGCCGAGTTGCGCCAGCAGCAGCTGGTGGCCGAGATCGTCAAGCCCGCGGAGGCGGAGGCCGAGCGGATCAGGGTGCTCGCCGTCGCCGACGCCGAGCGGATGCGTATCCAGGCCGCGGCCGCCGCGTCGTACGACCGGGTCGCGCTCGACCGGATGCTCATCGACCAGCTGCCGCAGATCGTCAAGGAGGCCTCGGCCGGTCTGGCCGGTGCCAATGTCAACGTGCTCAACGGCGCCGACGGCCTCAGCGAGATCGCCGCGGGCCTGGTCAGCCAGGGTCTGACGATCCTGGACTCGGTCCGCAAGAACCTCAACGGCGGTGACAGCCCGTCGGACGGCGCCCTGACCCTGCGCGGTGTCTCCGCCGGCCGGCGTGACGGCACGTCGGGGAAGGACGGCAAGGAGGGCGGGTCCGCGAGCGGCTCGATCGACATCAAGTAGCGGCGACGCCACCCGGAGGCCGGGGGCGCGATCGGCTCGGGCCGGTCGTGCCCCCGGCCTTTCGTATACACGCGGACCGCTCTTTCGTGTGCTCCGTGTGCCTGCGGTCCCTGCCGCCGAACCCGCTGGTCAGCACGGCCGTAAACGGTCCCGGATCTTCATGTACATGATTTTTGGTCAGGGGCAACCGGGACGCTAGAGCGCCGAGTTGGTCCCTGTCAACGCATGGGACGAGCATCGCGCGATCCCTTGACGGGCCGCCCGCGGAGTCACACTCTGTACCGCGAACATGTTAGGAACCTTTCCTAACTATCCATACCGTGACTCTTCCACGCCCTCACCCCGTCAAGGAGCTGACCAGATGGCCCCACCCCTGAAAAGACTCGTGGCAGTCGTCGCCGCGGCCGCGTGCTGCGCGACCGCGGGACTGCTCGCAGGTGTCGGCGGCTCGGCCCAGGCCGCCACCGCCCCGGCCCTCCCGTTCCCGGCCCACACGACGTACAAGGTGGGCGTGCTGCCGTCCGCGTCCCAGAGCGCCCGCGACACCGCGGTGCAGAAGGCGTACGACGCCTGGAAGAGCACCTACCTGGTCAAGGGCTGCGCCTCGAACGAGTACTACGTCTCGACCAAGGGCGACGGCGACGCCCCGAACAACGGCACGGTCTCCGAGGCCCAGGGCTACGGCATGAACATCGTGCCCCTGATGGCCGGTTACGACGCCGACGCCAAGGCCGAGTTCGACGGCCTGTGGCAGCTGGTCAAGGACCACAAGGACGCCGGCGGCCTGATGCAGTGGCAGCTGGACGGCAAGACCTGCAAGTACGCCGACAGCGGCACCCCCGACTCGGCCACCGACGGCGACCTCGACATCGGCTACGGGCTGATCCTCGCCGACAGGCAGTGGGGCGGCTACACCGCCGACGCCAAGGCGTGGCTCGCCTCCTTCTACGCCCACGACGTCGCCCCCGACGGCCACCTCAAGTGCGAGGACGACGGCCCCAACACCGACACCCGGCCGTCCGACATGATGCTCGACCACCTGCGGGCCTTCGCCGCCTACGACACCGCGCACGACTGGAACAAGGTCGTCACCCGCACCGAGGCCGTCATCACCGCGTTCACCTCGGGCTACTCCTCCTCCGCCGGCCTGCTGTCCGACTTCGTGGTCAACGCCGACACCACCAGCCCCAAGCCCGCCCCGGCGAACTACCAGGAGAACCAGCCCGACAACATCGTCGGCTACAACTCCGTGCGCGTGCCCTGGCACATGGGCACCGACGCCCTGCTCAACGGCTCCTCCACCGCCGCCGTCGCCTACGGCGTGGCCAAGAAGGAGTCCGACTGCCTGAAGTCGCTGTCCGGCGGCAACCCGGCCAAGGTCCAGCCGCACATCAAGCTGAACTGTGCCAACGGCAATGTCTCGGGCGACACCGAGGCCGAGGAGGCCGGCGACTCCGCGGGCCCGGCCGCCATGGCCGCCGGCGACCAGGCCTGGACGGACGCGATCTGGAAGCAGCTCGCGAGCAACCCGTTCCAGGACGGGTACTACGGCGAGACGATCAAGATGCTCGTCTACCTGGTGATGGCGGGCGACTACTGGAACCCGGCCACGGCGACCGGGAACCCGCCCACCACGCCCACCCCGTCGGCGACAACCACGCCGACGCCCACGCCCACGCCGACACCCACCAAGTCGGCCACGCCGACGCCCTCGGCCACCACCACGGCGCCCGCCCAGCCCTCGCAGCAGGCGTTCCTGACCTTCTACGGCTGGTACGACAACACCCCGCCGGGCGCCGACATCTCCTACCCCGGTCTGCACAGCACGGCGGGCGGCACCGGCACCTACGCCGACCCGATCACCTTCGCGTCCTCGACCGCCGAGATCGCCAAGGGCGCGCGGATCTGGGTCCCGCGGGTCGGCAAGTACTTCATCATGGAAGACGACTGCGGGGAGTGCAACGACGACTGGAAGGGCAAGGGCCCCAACGGCGGACCCAACCTCTACCACTACGACCTCTGGCTCGGCGGCAAGGGCGGCAACGCGTTCGACGCCATCGACTGCGAGGACGCCCTGACCCACTACAACGCCGACAACACCCCGACGATGGAACCGGTCGTCGTCAACCCGCCCAACAACGAGCCCTACGACGCGACGCCGCTGTTCAACACCGGCACAGGCGCCTGCTACGGCGGGGCGCAGCCGAACTCCACCGTCGGCCAGTACCACAACGTCTCCACCGGCCAGTGCATCACCAAGCCCGCCGGCGGCACCAAGCTGGCCACCGCCGCCTGCGACGCGAGCGCGGCCGAGACCTTCACCTTCCACGGTGCCTTCCTGGTCAGCGGCACCCAGTGCGCCACCCTGTCCGGCTCGAACATCCAGCTGGCCACCTGCGACGGCGGACCGAACCAGCAGTGGTCGATCAACCCCGATCTGACCATCTCCGACATCCAGACCGGCAACAAGTGCTTCCGGGCCAGCGGCAGCACCCTGAGCGCCGGCAGCTGCTCCGGCACCGCGAGCCAGTGGACCTTCACGGCCGCCGACGGCACCGGCAACCCGCCCGGCGGCGGTGGCGGCGACGCCGTGCTGCTCTCCCAGGGCAAGTCCGCGACCGCCTCCTCCACGGAGTCCTCCACCTACGCCGCGGGCAAGGCGTTCGACGGCGACCTCACCTCCACCCGCTGGGGCAGCAAGGAGGGCGTCGACCCGCAGTGGCTGCGGGTCGACCTCGGCAAGAGCGCGGACATCAGCCGGGTCAAGCTCACCTGGGAGGCCGCCTACGCCAAGGCGTACACCGTCCAGGTCTCCGGCGACGACTCCACCTGGACCACCGTCTACAGCACCACGGCGGGCAAGGGCGGCACCGAGGACCTGACCGGCCTCAAGGGCACCGGCCGCTATGTCCGGATCAACGGCACGGCCCGCGGCACCTCCTACGGCTACTCGCTGTACGAGATGCAGGTCTACGGCACCACCTCGTAGCGGCGCCGGTTTCCCACCGCGCCGCATCGGCGACCGCCCCCGGCCGGGGTCCACGGCGGCCGGGGGCGGTCGCGCCTCCGCTGGCGGGCGGGCCCGCCCCGGGATAGGACAGAGGTGCGAGGCCGCGGTCCGTGGGCAGGTGAGAAGACGATCGCCCGGTCGCGAGAAGGGACGGATGTCGTGGCACGATCGAAGATCCTTGTGGTGGGCGCCGGTTTCGCCGGAGTCGAGTGCGTCCGCCGGCTCGAACGAAAACTCACCCCCGACGAGGCCGAGATCGCCCTGGTGACCCCGTTCTCGTACCAGCTCTATCTGCCGCTGCTGCCCCAGGTGGCCTCCGGCATCCTCAGCCCGCAGTCCATCGCGGTCTCACTGCGCCGCAGCCAGAAGTACCGCACCCGGATCATCCCCGGCGGCGCCGTCGGCGTGGACACCAGGGCGAAGGTCTGCGTGGTCCGCAAGATCACCGACGAGCTGGTCGACGAGCCGTACGACCAGCTCGTACTGGCCCCCGGCAGCGTCACCCGCACCTTCGACATCCCCGGCCTCGTCGACAACGCGCGCGGCCTGAAGACCCTCGCCGAGGCCGCGTACATCCGCGACCACGTCATCTCGCAGCTCGACCTCGCCGACGCCAGCCAGGACCAGGCCGAGCGCGTCTCACGGCTCCAGTTCGTGGTCGTCGGCGGCGGCTACGCGGGCACCGAGACCGCCGCCTGCCTGCAACGGCTGACCACCAGCGCCATCGAGCGCTACCCCCGGCTCGACCCGCGCCAGATCAAGTGGCACCTCATCGACATCGCCCCGAAGCTGATGCCCGAACTCGGCGACAAGCTCGGCCGCAGCGCCCAGCAGATCCTGCGCGACCGCGGCGTCGAGATCTCCCTCGGCGTGTCCGTCGCCAAGGCCGGGCCCGAGGAGGTCACCTTCACCGACGGCCGGGTGCTGCCCTGCCGCACCCTGATCTGGACCGCCGGCGTCGCCGCCAGCCCCCTGGTCCGCACCCTCGACGCCGAGACCGTCAAGGGCCGCCTCGCGGTCACCCCCGAGATGAGGGTCCCCGGCGCCGACGGGGTCTTCGCGCTCGGCGACGCCGCCGCCGTACCTGACCTCACCAAGAACGAGGAAGGCGCCGTCTGCCCGCCCACCGCCCAGCACGCCAAACGGCAGGGCCGCAGGGCCGCCGACAACGTCATCGCCGCCCTGCGCCACCAGCCGCTGCGGCCCTACCGGCACAAGGACCTCGGCCTCGTGGTCGACCTCGGCGGCAGGGACGCCGTCTCCAAGCCGCTCGGCGTCGAACTGCGCGGCCTGCCCGCCCAGGCCGTCGCCCGCGGCTACCACTGGTCGGCGCTGCGCACCAATGTGGCCAAGACCCGGGTGATGACCAACTGGCTGCTCAACGCCGTCGCGGGCGACGACTTCGTCCGCACCGGCTTCCAGGCCCGTACCCGCGTGACGCTGCGGGACTTCGAGTACACCGACTCCTACCTCAGCCCCGAGCAGGTCCGCGAGCACGCCGCGGCGGCGAGCCTCCGGCAGAAGTGACCGCCCGGGCCCGGTGACGCGGGGCGCGGCGGCGCCCGGCGCGGGGTGCGTCATCGGGGGCCGCCGCGGGATGGCATGATCGGACCCGTGGCTGACCGCATCATCGCCGCCTGTGACGGGGCGTCCAAAGGAAATCCGGGACCGGCAGGCTGGGCCTGGGTCATCGCCGACGGCGCGGGCGAGCCCGTCCGCTGGGAGGCGGGGGCGCTCGGCACCGCCACCAACAACGTCGCCGAACTCACCGCGCTGGAACGGCTGCTGACGTCCGTCGAGCCCCAGGTCGCGCTGGAGATCCGGATGGACTCCCAGTACGCGATGAAGGCCGTCACCACCTGGCTGCCCGGCTGGAAGCGCAAGGGCTGGAAGACGGCCGCGGGCAAGCCCGTCGCCAACCAGGAGCTCGTGGTCCGGATCGACACCCTGCTGGCCGGCCGCTCCGTCGAGTTCCGCTACGTGCCCGCGCACCAGGTCGACGGCGACCGGCTCAACGACTTCGCCGACCGCGCCGCGAGCCAGGCCGCGATCGTCCAGCAGCCCGCGGGCAGCGACCTGGGCTCGCCGACGCCCCCGCCCTCGCCCGACACCCCGCGCAAGTCCGCGAGCGCGGCCCGGTCCTCCGGCGGCGGCGCCCGCGCCTCCGCCGGTGTCGCCCGGGCGTCCGCGCCGGCGGGCGGCGCCGAGGGCCCGGTCCGGACGCTCAAGGCGAAGTACCCCGGCCGCTGCCGCTGCGGACGCGCCTACGCGGCGGGCGAGCCGATCACCAAGAACGCCGACGGCTGGGGCCACCCCGACTGCCGCTGACCGCGCGCGACCGTACCGGACCCGACAGAACCGGGACCGGTCAGTCGGTCCCGGTCCCGGCAGGCGGCCGCCGGTCCGGCTCCCGGTAGCGCAGCAGCAGCATCGCCACGTCGTCGAGCAGCGGCCCCTGGGTGTGGTGGATCAGATCCGCGCGCAGCGCCTCCAGGGCGCCCTGCGGGTCCGCGTGCCGCAGCAGATGCGCGCGCTCGCCCAGCGGGTAGAACGTCCCCGCCCGGTCGCGCGCCTCGGTGACGCCGTCGGTGTACAGCAGCAGCTGGTCGCCGGGGCGGAAGACCACCTCGAACGGCGCAGGCGTCTCGGTGCGGGGCATCCCCAGGCCCAGCGGCAGCGAGAACTGCGGCGGCTCGGGGAAGTCCACCCGCCCGTCGGGGGCGACCACCATCGGCGGGGGATGGCCGTAGTTGAGCACCGTCGTGCCCCGCGTGGGGCTGATCTCCGCCAGGATCGCGGTGACGAACTTCTCGCCGCTCAGCGTGCGGTCCGCCGCGCGCTGGACCCGCTCCCCGACGCCCTCCAGGGTCTTCTCGTCGTGCGCGGCCTCCCGGAAGGCGCCCAGTACGACCGCCGCCGTCTCGACCGCCTCCAGGCCCTTGCCCTGCACATCGCCGATGATCACCCGCACCCCCTCGGGCGAGGAGACCACCTCGTACAGATCGCCGCCGATCCTGGCCGCCGTCACCGCCGAGGTGTACGAGACCGCCGCGCGCAGATGGCCGGCCCGGCGCGGCACCGGCCGCAGCAGCACCCGCTGCGCCACCTCGGCGATCGACCGTACGCTCGCCAGCTCCTCCTCGCGCCGCTGCCGGGTTACCGCCGCTATCAGCCCGGCGACGGTCACCCCGACCACCGCCCCGACCGCGGCGAACCCGCGCCGCTCGGCGAAGAGCCCGTCGACCACACCGAGCACGGTCACCAGCCCGATCGCCAGACAGCCGATGACCAGCGTACGGACCCACGTCCCCACCAGGCCCGCGAACGCCGGGCCCAGGGAGACCAGCGGCAGCAGGCCCACGCTCGCGCCGCCGATCCCGTCGAGCAGCGCGACCACGGCCATCACCACGTACGGCAGCACGGTGAGCGCCAGCGGGGCGGAGGACGCGGAAGACGCCGAGGACACCGGGGATACGTACGAGCCGCCGGAGGCGTGCGGGACCGTCGCGTCGCCCGGCGAGGGGCGAGCGCTCCGGACTCGTCGCAGCACGGTGAACTCCTTCCCCCGGTCCTCGGGCGGGGGCGCAAGGCACCCACCCGCAGGTTCACACCTTACTGTCCGTCACCGCACCTGGGGCGCCGAGAAGGCCGAAAGGGTGGTCCAGGACACAGCGGACCGCCCGGGGCACGGGCACCCGGGCGGTTGGGGGAGGAGGCGGTACGGCCGGGTCCGGCGCGCGCGGCCGGCTCAGCCGCGGTTGCCGATCACGCTGAACATCAGCCACAGGTAGAAGGCGGCCAGGTGCGCCGCGACCACGTACACCAGGACGCGGCGGACCACCCCGCGCTCCTTGCGCTCCTCACTGCCGTTGGTGGTGGGCACCACCCGGGGGGCCGGGGGGCGTACCTGGCGCTCGGGCTCGTTCATGGTCATCGTCGCTCTCCCAGGCTCTCGGTGGTCTCCCGCGGTCCCAGGCACAGGGCCGAGGTCTCGCTCTGCATCAGCGTGTGCAGGAACAGCAGATCGACCCCGCCGTGGCCGCCCGACGCCAGCCGGTGCGGCACCAGCGAGTCGAAGTGCGCGGAGTCCCCGGGGGCCAGCAGATGGGTGCGGTCACCGAGGGTCAGTTCCAGCTCGCCCGAGGTGACGTACAGCCACTCCTCGCCCGGGTGCACCCGGACCAGCGCCCGCTGGGCCCGTTGGGGCACATGGACGCGCAGGGCCTGCATCGCCCGCCCGGTCCCGCCGGCCCGCCAGTACGTCCAGCCGCCGGCGGGCACCGGGGCCATCCGCTCGCCGCGTACGATGGGATCGGGCTCGGCCGCCGTCTCCCCGAGCAAGTCGGAGACGGTCGTCCCGTACAGCCGGGCGAGCCCCAGGAGCACGGGCAGCGACGGCTGGCGCAGTCCGGACTCCAGCCGGGACAGATGCGCCGCCGACAGACCCAGCCGCCGGGCCGCGGACTCCAGGGTGAGCCCGCCGGCCCGCCGCCGGTCCCGCAGCCTCGGGGCCAGCACGAGATCGGCCTCGGGGGCGGCGGTGTCGTCGTGGGCGACGTCCGTGTTCACGGTGTCGGTCATGACTCCATGGAACCGCGTCAGTGCCTCAGAGGCAAAAGACTTGCCTCTGAGGCAAAAACCGCGCCCGCAGCCCAGGCCACGGGCCCCTCACGACACCGGGTTGCCGGTCTTCCCCGCCGCGAACGGCGTGATCGTGAAGAGGCTGTCGCAGTCGGTGACCTGCCCCGGGAAGACCAGCGACTCCCGGCTGCCCGGCGGGTAGATCCGCAGGCTGGTCGAGGTGGCCAGGCAGGTGCCCTGATGGTTGACGGTGTGGATCGTGTCGCTCGCCGACGCTCCCGGATCGAGGACCACCGCGACGTACGCCATCTCCTGGCGGCCGGCGGGCGGGCCGATCTGCGCGCCGTCCGCGTCGAGCATCGACAGGCCCGGGTAGCCGGTCACATGGCAGGTCGTCGAGCTGTGGTTGGTGAGCACCAGATAGCGGTAGAGATTGCCCGCGCCCGCGTCGCCGCCGCCGAGCGACGCGGTCAGCTGGGAGGCCGCGCACATCGGCGTCGTACCGGTGGCGGTGGTCGCGGCGGTCGTCGTCCGGGACGGTGTCGGCGTCACACCGCCGGTTGTACGGGGGACGGGGTCCTGCCGGTCGCCCGGCGAGTGCGACCCCGCCGCGGTGGGCGACGAGGGCCCGGAGGGCCGCGCGGTGGACGGGCCGGGCGTGCTGGGGGCCGTACTGCTCAGCGAGCTGCTGGCCGGGGGGCCGACGACCCCGTCGCCCCCGTCCGGCGCTATCGCCCCCACCAGATAGAGCGCGCCCGCGACCACCGCCACCGCGACCGTGCCGCCCGCCGCCGCCCGGGCACGCCGGCGGCGCGCGGCGCGGCGGCGGATCCGCCCGAAGGCCCTGGGCGGCGCCGCGAGGTAGTCGGGCGAGATCCGCAGCAGCGGCTCCAGCGGGTCGGGCCCGCCGCTGCCGTCGGGCCCGTCGTCAGGGGCGTCAGGAAATCCGGTCATGGTGTCCCTTGAGCTCGGCGCGGAGCAGTTCGCGAGCGGCGTGCAGGTCGGACTTGACGGTCCCCTCGTTACGGCCAAGCAGCGCTGCGACTTCACGTATCGGCAGGTCGGCGTAGTAGTGGAGCAGGGCGGGGTTGCGCAGCCGCTCGGGCAGCGACTGGACCAGCAGCCGCACCGACGGGTCGGCGTCCGGCGGCCGCTTGACGGCCTCCTCCGTCCTCGCCCGGCGCAGCGCCCGGCGCTCGCGCTCGGTTCTGCGCCAGTGGTCGCGGACCAGATTGGCCGCGGTCACATAGAGGAAGCCGCTGGGCTCGTCGACCTTGGTCCAGCGCGCCCACAGCCGGGTGAAGGCTTCCGAGGCGATCTCGTGCGCGGTTCCGTCGTCGTCCACCAGCCGGCGCACCCAGCCCGCCAGTCGCGGGTAGAGGGCCGCGAACAGCTCGGAGGCCGCGCGCTCTTGAGACCGGATGACCGTTCCCCTCACTTGTCGTCGTACCGCTCCTCGGCTCCCGGGCCCGGCCGGCCGGTGTCCGTCGCCGGGCCCGGACTCACGAACCTGAGACCAGCGAGGCGAAGACGATGACATTGTCCGGATACCCGCCGCCCCCGGTCACCCGGGTGCCGCCGCATGTGATGAGACGCAGCGCGGGGTGGTCGACGTTCCCGTACACCGCCTCCGTCGGGAAGTGGGCCTTGTCCACGGTCCGCACCGAGTCCACCGCGAAGGTGGCCACCCGGCCGTCCTCGCGTACGGCCATGATCCGGTCACCGGCCCTGAGCCGCGACAGATGCAGGAAGACGCCGTCACCGTACCGGCCCACCGTGACATGTCCGAGGATCACCGAGGGACCGGTCTCGCCGGGCGTGGGCGAGCCGTCGTACCAGCCCGCCGGCGAGTGGGCGGCGATCGGCGGCACCCGTACCGTGCCGTCGGGGGCCAGCGCCAGCGACATGACGGCCGTGTCGACCCCGATCGCCGGGATGCGCAGCCGGTCCGGCACCGAGCGGGCCATGGCCCCGGCGGGGGCCTTCCGTGAGTCGCCGGCGGTGGTCGTCGCGGTGGTGGGGGCGGCGGCCGTCGTACGGGCGCCGCCGCTCGCCGGGGCCGGGGCCGGGGCGGCGCCGGCGCAGCCGCACAGCAGGGCGGCCAGTACGGCCGAGGCCGCCCCGAGCACGGTGGCCCGGCCCGGCGCCGTCCGGACGGTTCGCGGGATCAACGCTCAGCCCCGGACCTTGCGGCGGCGGGCCGCGACGACACCGAGGCCGCCCAGGGCGAGCACTCCGGCCGCGGCCGCCCCGACGGCCACGCCGGTGCCGCTGCCGCCGGACCGCGACGCGGTCACCCCGGTGTCCGGCGCGCCCGAGGGCACGGCGGTGACCTGACGGCCGCCGGCGGAGGTCGGAGTGGGGGCGGGGGAGGAGGCCGGGGCGACGGCCGTCGGGGCCTGCCCCAGCGAGGTGCCGCCCTTGCCGGCGCTGAGCGGGGTGACGGTGAAGAGGTTGTCGCAGTCGGTGACCTGGCCGGCGAAGACCAGCGCGGCGGTGTTCCCCGGCGGGTAGATCCGCAGGCTGGTCGAGGTGGGCAGACACGTGCCCTGGTGGTTGATGGTGTGAATGGTGTCGCTGGCCGACCCGCCGGGCGTGAGGACCACGGGCGCGTAGCCGGTGGCGGCCCGGGTCGCGGGCGCGCCGATCTGGTTTCCCTTGGCGTCGAGCATCGACAGGCCCGGGTAGCCGGTGAGGTGACAGGTCGTCGAGCTGTGGTTGGTGAGCACCAGGTAGCGGTACAGGTTGCCCGCTCCGGCGTCACCGCCGCCGAGTGACGCGGTCAGCTGCGAGGTCGCGCACATCGGGGTGGTGTCCAGGACGGGCGTCGAGGCCGTCGCGGGGGCGGCGCCGAACACGGCCGCGGCCAGGGCGGCGGCTCCCGCGGCCCCGACGGCGAGTGAACTGTTGCGCATGTCCTGCTCCTTGTCCTCCCCCCGCGCCCCCGGGGCTCCTGAGCGAGCGCCTGCCGGGCGGACGGGGAATCGGCAACAGAGACGCCACAGCGCCCGGCCCGGTTGTAAAGACTTGTCAAAGTCCTCGCGGCCGTGCCGCCGGCCGCCCGGAGTGCGCCCCGCGAGGCGTCAACCCACCCCTCTGACCAGCCGACTTCGGCATTCCGCCGACCCTTCACTACGATCCTCCGATGATCATGAGAAGATTACTGGCCACTGGACTGGGCGGCGGCCTGCTCGCCGCCCTCGCGTGCGGCCTGATACCTGCGACAGCCGTGGCCGACGGCGCGGACGAACCGGTCGCCCAGCCCGACCCCAAAGTCGAACTCGTACTCGATGTGAGCGGTTCGATGCGGGCCCGGGACATCGACGGGCAGTCCCGGATGTCCGCCGCCAAGCAGGCGTTCGACGACGTACTCGACTCCGTGCCCGACAATGTGCAGCTCGGCATCCGCACACTCGGCGCGGACTACCCCGGCAACGACCGCAAGACCGGGTGCAAGGACACCCGGCAGCTCTACCCCGTCGGTCACCTCGACCGCACCGAGGCCAAGACGGCGGTGGCCACCCTGGCCCCCACCGGCTGGACCCCGATCGGCCCGGCCCTGCTCGCCGCCGCCGACGACCTCAAGGGCGACGACAACGCCACCCGCAGGCTGGTGCTGATCACCGACGGCGAGGACACCTGTCCGCCGCTGAACCCGTGCGACGTGGCACGGGACATCGCCGCCAGGGGCATCAACCTCGTCATCGACACCCTCGGCCTCATCCCCGACTCCTCCACCCGCAACCAGCTCAGCTGCATCGCCGCGGCCACCGGCGGCACGTACACCACCGTGCAGCACCGTGAGCAGCTGACCACCAAGGTCAAGCAGCTGGTCGACCGCAGCGCCGAGACGGTGGTCGCCCCGGTGGCCACCCAGGGCGCCGCGGCCTGCGCCGACGCGCCCGTGCTCAAGCAGGGGATCTACACCGACCGCGAGACGTTCTCCGAGAACCGCTGGTACCGCGTCGACGTACGGCCCGGGCAGGAGCTGCGCGCCTCGGTGAGCATCTCCGACGACCGCGCGGTCAACGCGGACTACGGGGTGCTGCTGCGCGGGGTCACCCTGCACGGGCGGGAGATCGTCCGGGACGACGAGGGCGGCACCGGCCGTACCGATGTCGTCTCGGCCGGAATCCGCTACCCGAAACCGCCGGCGGACGACGGCACCCCGCCGGAGACGGTCTGCCTCCAGGTGGGCAACTCCTTCGCCGCGCCGGCCTCCGTCAAGACCACGCCCGGTCTGCCGGTGGAGCTGTCCATCGATCTCGTGGACAGCCCCGACAAGCCCTCCGACGTGGCCTTCTACGGTCTCGGCAGCGGCTGGTGGCTGCTGGGTCTGCTGGCCCTGGTCGGCGTGGTGGCCGGTCTGTTCTCGGGCTGGATCGCCCGCTGGAATCTGTCCACGGGGAGGTCCAACTGATGCGCACCACACGGCTCCTGGCCGCGTCCGCCCTGCTGGCGGGCGTGTTTCTGGCCGCGCTGAGCGGCACGGCCGCCGCGGACGACCCGAGTACGGACCCGGGCACGAGCGCCGACCCCGGCGCCTCGGCGACCCCCGGCGACGGCGACGCGGCACCGACGGAGGCGGGCACGGACTTCCGTACCGCCACCGTCGTACGGCAGGGGCAGGAGGCCACGGCCGCCGCCTCGACGGGTGACTACCTGTACTGGGTCTTCCCCGCCGACGCCGGGCAGAACGTCACGGTCACGGCGACCGTCACCTTCCCCTCCACCGAGACCCGGCACGGCCCGTCCACCTGGCAGATCGATGTGTACGACGGGCTGCGCAGGCACCAGTCGTGCCGGTACGGCTCGACGACCCGGACCGGCGCGGCGGACACGGCGTCGATCGAGCTGGCCTGCCATCTGCGTACGGTCCGCGCCTGGGCCGAACCGTGGTCCAACGACCCGCTGCGGGGCGCCTATTACCTGCGGCTGACCGTCCTGGACCTGCCGCAGACCGATCTGGGCCTGCCGGTCCAGGCGGCGGTGAAGGCCACGTCGCAGGGGACGGGCGGACGTCAGGCGGTGGACGGCTCGGTGGCGCCGGTGGTCTCGGCGAACGCCCCCGATGTCTCGCCCGAGGGCGGCTGGGCGGGCACCTGGTGGTCGCCGCGCTGGCTGTGGACGGGCGGCGGCGGGCTGCTCGCCGCGCTGTTGGCGGTCGGCGCCCACCGGCTGGCCCGCGGGCCGGTCCGGCAGGGCGGTTACGCGCGCCCGCCCGAATCCGTACGCGAACGGCCCCGCGCGCCGGGGGAGTACGGGTACTGACCGGTCCGGACCCCGGGTCCGGACCGGAGCGCGCCGAAGGGCCCGCCTGAGCGATCAGGCGGGCCCTTCGGCGTGTGCGGGGGCGGCTCGCGCCTGGCGGGGCGGGGTAGGTGGCCGCCTTGGGCGCGGGGTCGCGCCCGGGTGCGCCCATCGGGGGTCTGGGCGCCACCCTCGCCGGTGGCTCCGGTGGACCCCCGCTTTCGCTGGGCGGCCTCGGGCGGGGGCCTGCGTGGCTTGGGGTGCGGGGCCGGTGCCGATCGGCGGCTCGGCGGCCGGGCGGTCAGGCGGCGCCGGCGCCCTGGGTCACGGCGTGCAGCACCGCGTGGACCTGGGCGTCGTAGAGCCCGGCCGGGTCGATGCCCGTGGAGGTGAAGTTGCCCTCGATCTCCAGGCTGACCAGGCCGTGCAGCCCGGCCCACAGGGAGGTGGCCCGGAAGGCGACAGCGGGGTCGTCCGCGGGGCGGCCGAGGACCGCGGCGACGGTGTCGGCGGCGGCGCCCATCGCGGGCTGGGAGGCCGCGACGAGGTCGGGCGCCTGGGGGTCGTAGCCGAACAGCGGGGCGCGGAAGAGCAGCCGGTAGCGGTGGGGCTGGTCCACGGCCCAGGCGCGGTAGGCGTCCACCAGCGCGGCGAGCCGGTCGGGCGGCTGGAAGGAGGGGACGGCGACGGCCTTGTGCAGGGCTTCGGCGAGGTCGCGGTAGGCGTCCACGACCAGGGCGGTGAGCAGGGTCTCGCGGTTGGCGAAGTAGCGGTAGAGGGCGGGCCCCGACATGCCGAGGCTCTTGGCGATGGCGTTGAGGGACAGAGCCTGGGGGCCGCCGTCCGCGAGCTGGCGGAGCGCCAGTTCCTTGCTCTCGTCGCGGACCTGGCCGCGGAAGCGCGCTCGCGGGCCTGTCTCGGTGTGCGGTGGCTCGTATGCCACGGTCCGGCTCCTGTCCTGGGAAGTCGCATGCCGTCCGCCGTGAAATATAGACGGTATCCGTTGAGTGATAGGGTATAACGGAACTGAGAAGCACTAACAGAAGTGTCACCCTGGAAGCGATCGTGGCGGCGCTCCCGGCCGCCGGCCGGACCCCGGTACGCGTCGAGGTGACCGGCGTGTCCGCCGCCGTGCGCATCATCAGCCGTTCGGACCATCACCGAGGAGAAGTCATGGGCACCGGCCCGACCCCCGCCGTCCCCACCTCCGTCGACCCGGCCGCCCCCGTCCTGGTCCGCCACGAGATCGACGTCCGGGCCCCGCTGGAGACGGTCTGGCGGCTGCACGCCGACGTCACCGGGTGGCCGGCCTGGAACCCCGACATCACCTCCGCGGTCCCCACCGACCCGGAGGCGCCGTTCACCCCCGGCGCCCGCTTCACCTGGACGAGCTTCGGCTTCACCGTCACCTCGACCGTCCACGACGTCACCGCGCCGGCCCGCGTGCTGTGGGGCGGCACCGCCGACGGCATCAGCGGCGTGCACGAATGGCGCCTCACCCGCACCGCGGGAGGTGTCCGTGTCGTCACCGAGGAGTCCTTCGCGGGCGACCCCGTCGAGGCCGACCCGGCCGCCATGCGGCAGGCCCTCGACGTGTCGCTGACGTCCTGGCTGTCCCACCTGAAGCGGGCCGCCGAATCCGCCGCCGGATGACCGTACGGCCGAGGCCAGGCTCAGCCAGGTCCGGCCGGGCCCGGCAGCGCTCAGCCGGGCTCGGCGGGCGGGTCCGGCGGCGCCAGGAACAGATGCGCCAGATCCTCGGGTACGGGACCGGCCGGCCGGAACAGCGGCGCCGACCGGCCGTCCGCCGCCGTGGCGGGCGCGTCGGTCAGCCCCATTCGCGCCCGCAGCCGGCCGTAGAAGTCGGCGGGCTTGAGCCGGACCAGCCGCAGCGGCCGGGGCGCGGCGAAGACCCCGATCCAGTCGCCCGGATCGAGGACCCCTCGCAGTTGGCCGTCGACGCTGACCGCCGCCTGGCCGGAGTGCGGCAGCACGCGCAGCGCGACGGGCTCGTCCGCGTCGGCGACGACCGTGCGGTTGAAGGTCATGTGCGGCGCGACCGGGGTGAAGACCACCGCCCTCATCCGCGGCGAGAGCACCGGACCCCCGGCGGCGAAGCTGTACGCGGTCGAACCGGTCGGCGTGGCCACGATCACCCCGTCGGCCGAATAGGACGCCAGCAGCCGCGCGGCGATGTAGACCCCGACGCTGATCTGCCGGTCGCGGACCAGCTTCTCCAGCACGATGTCGTTGAGCGCCGTGACATCCAGCGCCAGTCCCCAGTCGTCCCCCTCGGCGGCCTCCGGCCGCACCTGCGGCGGCGGCAGCGCCGGCCCGCGCCCGTACCGCAGCAGTGTGTCCATGCCGCCGGGCATCTCCAGCGGACGGGAGGCCCGCATGGTGAGCGTCATCCGCTCCTCGCAGGCGGACTCCCCGGCCAGAACGGCGTCCAGCGCCCGCCCGACATCGCCCACGGCGGTCTCGGTGAGGAAGCCGACACGGCCGACGTCGACCCCCAGCACCTGGATGTCCCGCTTGGCCGCGATCCGCGCGCCGCGCAGGAAGGTGCCGTCGCCGCCGAGCGTCACGATGAGGTCGAGGCTGCCCGCGGCGCGCATCTCGGCCTGCCCGCTGCGGCGGTTCTCGCGCTCGCCCCACACGTCGATGTCCACGCAGCCGATCGAGTGCCGCGCACACCAGTCCCGTACGGTCCGCGCGCCCTCGACGGCGGCCGGCCGGCCCTCGTGCACGACGAGCCCCAGGCGGCTGAGCGGCATGGCGGCCTCCTGGGACGCGGGGGTCCGTACGCCGGACCGTGACGGTACGGCCGCCGGTGGTTCGCTGACGGGCCGTCACCCCGGCGGCCTGCCCGCAGTCAACACACCGCGGTCGGCCCGGTCAAACACCCCGCGCCCGCGCGCGGGTCGCCGGCGCGCAACTCGGCACGCCGGCCCGCGGCCTACGCCACCCGCGTCCGCGCGCGGGTCGCCGGCGCGGGCCCGGCGCGCCGGCCGGTGCCGGCCGTCAGCCTCCCGCGCGGGCCGCGCGGCGCACCGTGCGCCGGGTCAAGCAGACGCGCCCGCCGTCAGCCCCCGGCGCGGGCCGCGCGGCGCTGCCGCTTGCCCAGCGGCGCCAGGGACAGGTCCTCGGCCTGCGAGGTGAGGCGCGTGTACGGGTAGCCGCGCTCCTCCAGCCAGGCCCGCGCGGCCGACTCGGCCCGCTCGGCGGCGGCCACGATGTCCTCCTCGGCCTCACCCGACTCCTGGAAGCGGAAGGTGAAGAACGGCCGGGCGGCCAGGTCGTAGCTGAGGTGCCCCTCGGGGGTGAAGGCCGCGTGCAGGACGTCGTGTTGCGGCGCGTCGGCCTCCAGGGCGGCCCGCTGATCGGCGGTCAGCGCGCCGAGGTCGAAGGAGCCGCGGACGAGGACACGGAAGGCGCGTGTGGTCATCCGACGATCGTAGGCAGCGGTGGCACGGGACCGCACCGGGATATCGGCCCCGGACCGCCGGCCGCGTGGGCGAACACACCGCCGTGCGGAAAGCCGTTCCGCCGCCGCGGCTCGTGCGGGCCGCGTGCCGATCTCCGGGACGGCGCCCCCGCCGTAGGGGGTGATCCGCGCCCGCAGCAGGCGGCTGAACGGCCGGCTGCCGACGGTCCGGCGGGCGAACCCGGTACCGGCGTCGAGGGTTTGTGCCGCGTGCCGATCTCCGGGACGGCGCCCCCGCAGCAGGCGGCTGAACGGCCGGCTGCCGACGGTCCGGCGGGCGAACCCGGGACCGACGTCGGGCGGGCTTGGGCTCGGGCCCGGGTGTCGTACCCGGAGCGGGGCCGGTCATGGACGCGGTCCTCCTCGTTGGCCGGTGCGGCGGGCGTCGGGAACCGGCCGGCGGCGTGGCGACCGGGCACGGTGGGGCGGCGGGGCGGCGCCGCGTTGCGGTGACCCGCCCCCAGGGCGGACCGCGCTCCGCCCGGCGGGTGGAATTCGGGCCCCGCGTGCATGATCACGCGAAACCTGGGCAGGCGGTCTGGGCTGTGGCCGGGTTCTCCGGCCGGGAATCGACGAGAAACGGTGTCCGTGATGACCGAAGACCAGTCGGCGACCGGGGCGGCACGCACCCTGACCAGGGACGCGGCCCGGGGAGCGCCGTGCTGGGTGAGCCTCACGGCCCGCGATCTGGAGTCGGCCGAGAAGTTCTACGGCTCGGTCTTCGGCTGGAACTTCCGCTCCACCACGCTCGGCGACAGCTTCGCCGTCGCGCTGAGCGAGGGCAGGCCCGTCGCGGGGATCAGCGCGGTGGCCACCGACATGCAGATCGCCGTCGCCTGGACCCCGTACTTCGCGGTGCCCCAGGCCGACGAGGCCGCCGCCCGGATCAGGGAGCGCAGCGCCACCGTCGCCCTGGGACCCGTCGCCTTCGCCTCGGGCCGCGCGGTGGTGGCCGCCGACCGCGACGGGGCCGTGTTCGGGGTGTGGGACGGCCGGCTGCCCAGCGGCTGGGAGACCCTGCACGACCGGGGCCCGGTCGTACTGCGCCTGCGGACCAGGGACGCCTTCGAGGCGGCCATCTTCTACGGCGGCGTCCTGGAGTGGGCGGACGGCGACCCCGAGGGCTGCACGGTGTCGTACGAGAACGACGAGGTGGTGGTGCGCAGCCGGGAGAACGTGGTGGCGCGCCTCGGCTCCGGCGCGGTGGGGGCGGCGCCCAACCCGGTGGTGCGGCCGCACTGGAACGTGCAGTTCGCTGTCCCGCAGGCGCGGCGGTGCGTCGACGCCGCCCGGGCGGTGGGCGGCACGCTGGTGCACCACGGGACGACCTCGGCGGGAGCCCCGTACGCGGAGCTGCGCGACCCCGACGGCGGGCTGTTCACGGTGCTGGAGCGCTCGCCCGACGTGTAGCGCGGGGCGTCGGCGCCGGACCGGACTGTCAGTGGCCCGGTGCATGCTGGCGGACATGACCACCTGGACTCTGACAGCCGTCGACCGGGCCCTGCGCGCGGGCTGGGCCGCCGACACCTGCTCGCCCGACGACGTGGCCCGCGCGCCCTGGCACCCGGACAACCCCGCCTGGGGGCACTGCGACATCACCGCGCTGGTCGTGCACGACATATTCGGCGGCGACCTGGTCGTCGGCGAGGTCCACCACGCGGGCGCGCCGGTCGGCTTCCACTGGTGGAACCGGCTGGCCTCGGGCGTCGAACTCGACCTGACCCGGGAGCAGTTCCGGCTCGGCCAGAGCGTCGGGGCGGCTCGCGTGGTGCGGCGCCCGCCCGGCCCGCTGCCCCGGCGCTGGGCGGAGTACGAACTGCTGCGGGCCCGGGTCGCCGCCCGGCTCGGTCCGCTGCCCGAGCCGGGCGGAGGCGTGGGGGAGCGGACGGGCGGGGGGACGGACGGGCAGGGGTGAGCCGCCGGCCCCTCGGACCTGTGCCAGGGGCCCTGTTCAGGTCGCCCGTGTGTGTGCTTGTGTGTGCTCGTGTGCGGTCGGGCCGTCGCCCGGGTCCGCTGTCCCCGGCCGGAGGTGCCGTCTGATGAGTGCCCGTCCACTGCCCGAGAGCACGCCCGCCGCCGAGGGCGTCGACGCCCGCGGCATCGACGCCTTCCTCGACGCGCTGGAGGCGGCGCCGGACATCGAGCCCCACAGTGTGATGATCGTGCGTCACGGCCGGCTGATCGCCTCCGGCTGGTGGGCGCCCTACACCCCGGACCGCCTCCACCTGCTGTACTCGCTGAGCAAGAGCTTCACCTCCACCGCGGCCGGATTCGCCGTCGCGGAGGGCCTGTTGGACCTGGACGCCCCGGTGGTCTCGTACTTCCCCGAGTTCGAGGCCGAGATCACCGATCCGGGCAGCCGGGCGATGCTCGTACGGCATGTCGCGTCGATGGCCAGCGGTCATCTCGCCGAGACCCACGACCGGGCGGTCGCCCTGGACCCCGAGGAGCCCGTCCGCGGCTTTCTGCTGCTGCCGCCGGACCGCGCCCCCGGCAGCGTCTTCGCGTACAACCAGCCCGCGACGTACTCCCTCGCGGCCATCGTGCAGCGGGTCACCGGGCAGACGCTGACGGAGTATCTGCGGCCGCGGCTCTTCGATCCGCTGGGCATAGGCGAGACGGTCTGGGAGCAGTATCCGGCGGGCCGCGACCTGGGGTTCAGCGGGATGTACGCCGCGACCGACGCCGTCGCCAAGCTCGGCCTGCTCCATCTGCGAGAGGGGGTCTGGGAGGGGCGGCGGCTGCTTTCGGCCGAGTGGGTGGCCGAGGCGACCCGCGCGCACATCTCGAACGTCAACAGCGCCGCGGGGGCGGCCGAGTCGGACGACTGGCAGCAGGGCTACGGGTTCCAGTTCTGGCGGTCCCGGCACGGCTACCGCGGCGACGGCGCCTACGGACAGTTCTGCCTGGTGCTCCCCGAGCACGACGCGGTGGTCGCGATCACCGCGTCGGCCCAGGACATGAAGGCCGAACTCGACCTGGTCTGGGAGCACCTGCTGCCGGCCTTCACCGCCGGGCCGCCGGCCGCGCTCGGGGAAGGCGCCGAGAAGCGGGACGCGGCCCTGCGCGAACGGACCGCCCGGCTGGAACTGCCGCCGCTGCAAGGCGGTCCGGTCCCGCCCGGTGCCCGCGACGCGTGGGCGGGCGCGCGGTTCGCCCCGGCGGGCGGCCGGTGCGAGGACCAGCCCGACCTCACCTCGGTCGCGCTGACGGCGGACGGCGGGGACTGGTTGCTGGAACTGGCCGCGGGCCCGTCCCCGCTGCGCGTACCGTTCAGCGGTTCGGCGCGGGGATGGACGCTCGGCGGCGGCGACGACGGGGAGGACGGCGGCGGCGCGGCGCCCGTGGCGGTGAGCGGGGGCTGGACGGACCCGGACACGCTCACGGTCAATGTCACCTTCCTGGAGACCCCGCACCGACTGGTCGTCACCTGCGCGCTCGCCGCGCGGACCTTCACCGCGTCCCACTGGCCCGGCGTGCCGCTCTTCGACGGCTCGCTGAGCGGGCTGCGCGCGCCGCGTCCGTAGCGGGAGAACGGCTGTGTTCTGGCTTGTTCGAGTCTGTGCGGACGGGGGTGCCTGGACGGTCGGGCGGTGGCGTCCTAGCGTCGGTGCGGCCTGATCGTCCGGGCCTGCTCGCGCGCACGAAAGCCGAGGACGCACCCGTGACCCCTGTTCCACCGCCGCCCGACATCCTCTCGCCGCAGTTCGAGGCCGACCCGTATCCGGCGTACGCGATTTTGCGCGAGCACTATCCGCTCCACTACGACCGCGGTACGCAGAGCTGGCTGATATCGCGCTACGAGGACGTGGAACGGGCCTTCCGCGACCCGGTGTTCACGTCCGACAACTACGACTGGCAGCTGGAGCCCGTGCACGGCGGCCGGACGATCGTGCAGATGAGCGGGCGTGAGCACGCGGTGCGGCGGGCGCTGGTGGCGCCCGCCTTCCGCGGGCGGGAGCTGCGGGAGAAGTTCCTGCCGGTGATCGAGCGCAACGCCCGTGAGCTGATCGACGGCTTCCGCGGCGCGTCGCGGGCGGATCTGGTGGACCAGTTCGCGACACGTTTCCCGATCAATGTGATCGTCGACATGCTGGGTCTCGACCGGGCCGATCACGACCGCTTCCACGGCTGGTACAGCAAGGTGGTGGGATTCCTGGCCAATCTCTCCCGCGACCCCGAGGTCGCCGCCGCCGGGCTGCGCGCGAGCGAGGAACTGGCGGAATATCTGCTGCCGATCATCCGCGAGCGGCGTGCGGCGCCGGGCGAGGATCTGCTGTCCTCGCTGTGCACCGCCGAGATCGACGGCACCTCGATGACCGACCAGGACATCAAGTCGTTCGTCAGCCTGCTGCTGTCCGCGGGCGGGGAGACGACGGACAAGGCGATCACCGTCATGTTCCGCAATCTGCTGGCCAACCCCGAGCAGATGGCGGCGGTACGGGCGGACCGCACCCTGGTGGCGGCGGCGTTCGCGGAGTCGCTGCGGTTCAGCCCGCCGTTGCAGATGATCATGCGGCAGCCCGCCGAGGACGTCGAACTGAGCGGCGGCACCGTGCCCGCGGGCGCGACGGTCACCTGTCTGATCGGCGCGGCCAACCGTGACGAACGGCGCTACGCCCGGCCCGGGGAGTTCGATGTCTTCCGTAAGGACCTGACGACGGCCAACGCGTTCAGCGCCGCCGCCGACCACCTCGCCTTCGCGCTGGGACGGCACTTCTGCGTCGGCGCGCTGCTGGCCAAGACCGAGGTCGAGGTCGGCGCGAACCAACTGCTGGACGCCTTCGGCCGGATGGACTTCGCGGACGGTACGGCGCCGGCGGAGTCGGGGGTCTTCGTCCGGGGCCCGCAGCGGTTCCCGGTGGATCTGACGCCCGCGACGGGCCCCGCGTAACGGGAGTGCGGCCCGGCGTGCGGACACCGGGCCGCACCCGGGCCGGTCGGCGGGCGCGGAGGCCGTCGTACGGTCAGGACAGCCCGAAGCGTTCCCGCAGGAAGCGCGCCGCGTGAAGGTTGGCGGTCCGGGCCGCGTCGACCGCGCCGGCCATGGCGAAGAACCCGTGCGCCATGCCGGGGTACCGGCTGAGTTCCACCGGGACCCCTTCCTCGGTGAGCCGTCGGGCGTACTCCTCCCCCTGGTCGCGCAGCGGATCGTACTCGGCGGTGATGACCAGGGCCGGCGGCAGCCCGCTCAGGTCCTTGGCCCGCAGCGGCGAGGCCAGCGGGTCCGCGGCGTCCTCGGGGTCGGCCAGGTAGTGGCGCGCGTACCAGGCCACCGAGTGGTGGTTGAACAGCCAGGGATCGTCGTTGTCGCGCATCGACCCGTCGTCGGCCCGCTGGTCGGTGTTGGGGTACACCAGGAGCTGGCCGGCCAGGGCGATGTCGCCGTCCGCGCGGGCCAGCAGGGTCACCGCGGCCGCGAGGTTGCCGCCGGCGCTGTCGCCGCCGACCGCCAGCCGGTCCGGATCGGCGCCGAGTTCACCGGCGTGCGCGGCGACCCACCGCAGGGCCGCGTGGCAGTCGTCCACCGCCGCCGGGAACGGGTGCTCGGGCGCGAGCCGGTACCCGACGGTGACGACCAGGCAGCCGACCTCCTCGGCCAGGACGCGGCAGAGGGCGTCGGAGGTCTCGATGCTGCCGAGGGCCCACCCGCCGCCGAAGAAGTAGAGCAGCGCGGGCAGCGGCCGCTCGCCGCTCGGCCGGTAGATCCGCACGGGCAGGTCGCCGCCGGGGCCGGGCAGTTGCCGGTCGGTGACCTCGTGCAGGGGTCGCGGGGCGCCGCCGGACGCCTGGATCGAGGCCAGATCGGCGGCGCGGGCCTCCTCCAGCGAGAGCGCGTAGAGAGGCGCCTCACCGCTGCGGGCGCGCTGGTCCCGCAGGGCCTGGAGCTGGGGGTCGAGGGGCATGCCGTTCCTCCGCGTACGTAAAAGAAGACAAGTCGTCAAAGTGCCCGGCGCTTAATGCCCTTAAGGCTGCTCGCGCTGTTCGCGTGTCAGCCCGTCGGGTCGCCGGAGGCCGGGCCGGGCCAGGTCCATCGGTGCCAGGTCACCAGGTAGCCCGCCGGGCCGGCCAGGGCGACGGCCGCCCGGTAGCCGCGCGGCGCGGCGATGTCCGTGATGCGGTATCCGCGGGCCCAGGTGTCCTCGCTGTGGAGACCCGCCGCCCGCCCGCCGGCTCCCTCCCCGTCGCCCGGCGCGCCCACGTGGCCCACCGGCCCGCCGAGTCCGCCCACCCGTCCGTCGAGGTCGTGCACCGGAATCCGCAGCCCCTGCGTCAGCCGCCCGCCGTGCGCCTTGACCAGGGCCTCCTTGCGGGCCCACAGCCGGGCGAACCGCTCGGCCCTGCGCTCGGCGTCCGGCACCGCGCGGACCAGCCGGGCCTCCTCCGGCGGGAAGTAGCGCCGCGCCATCGCGGCCGCGTCCACCCTCGGCAGCACCTGCTGGACGTCCACGCCCACCGGACGCGACGCCGTGACCGCGACCATCGCGACCTCGCCGGAATGGGAGAGGTTGACCTGCGTCCCGCACCACCGGCCGGCCAGCTCCGGCTTGCCGTGCGGCCCGTGCGTCCAGCGGATGTCCGCGGCCGGCGCCCCGAGCCGCCCGGCGACGATGTGCCGCACGGCGCCATGGGCGACCACGAACCGGCGCCGGTCGTCGGCCGACCGGTAGGCGTCGGCCCGCCGCCGTTCCGCGGCGTCGAGCACGGCGAGCAGGTCCGCGAGCACCGGCTCCGAGCGCTGGTCGGGCACCAGCCACACCTGGACGGTGTCCCCGGGGCCGTCCCCCGCGTCGGCGGCCGGGGGCAGGCCGTTCACCGCGCCACCGCCGGGTCGGCCCGGTCCGCGACCAGTGCGGCCAGCCGCCGTACGCCCTCCTCGATCCGCTCGGGTTCCAGGGCGCTGCACGACAGCCGGATCGAGCGGCGGCCCCCGCCGGCGGACCGTTCGCCGTAGAAGAAGCTCATCGGGGTCCACAGCACCCCGTAGTCGAGCCCGGAGGTCTCCAGCAGGCTCTCGTCGGCGGTCAGCGGGACATCGACCACCGCGAAGAAACCGCCGTCGGGCGCGTTCCAGCGGACCCGCGGGTCGGCGCCGAACGACCGCTCCAGCGCGGCCAGCAGCGTGCGCATGTTGTCGCGGTAGAACGCGGTCTTCGCCTTGCCCGCCGCCCGCGGGCTGCAACCCGACTCGACCAGGAAGCCGCCGATCACCGCCTGCGCCAACGGAGAGGTGTTCACCGTGATCAGGCTCTTGACCGACGACAGCTCGTCCGCGAGCAGCGTGCGCCGCCCCGCCGCGTCGACCACCGTCTGGTCCGCGACGAGGAAGCCCACCCGGGCGCCGGGGAAGCAGGACTTGGCGAACGAGCCGAGGTAGACCACCCGCTGCCCGGTGTCCAGCGCCTTGAGGGTCGGCCGGGGTTCGTCGTCGAGCCCGAACAGGCCGTACGGATCGTCCTCCAGGATCAGCAGGTCCGCCTCCGCCGCCACGTCGAGCAGCCGGCGCCGGGCCGGTACCGGCATCGAGGCCCCGGACGGGTTGGCGAAGTTCGGCACCAGATACAGGGCGCGCGGCCGTCGGCCGCTCGCCCGGACCTCGGCCGCCACCGTCAGCACCGTCTCCGGGTCGAGCCCGTCGGCCGACTCGGGCACCGGCACGACCTCGACGCCGAGCACCCGGGCCGCCCCGGTGAGCCCGACGTAGCAGGGCTCGACGGCCAGCACCACGTCACCGGGCCCGGCGCACAGCCCGCGCAGCGCGACGACCATGGCCTCCTGGCAGCCGGTGGTGACCATCACCGCCTGCTCGGGCACCTCGACACCCTCGTCCACCAGGAGCATCCGGGCGATCAGCGCGCCGAGATAGCCGTTGGTCCGGCCGTACTGGAGCAGCTGCCGCTGCCGCTGCTCGTGGCTGAGGCCCAGCTCCTCCAGATGGGCCAGATAGGTCCGCAGATACCGGTCCACGTCGTCGGTCGTGTGGAAGCCGTCGTACGGCCGTCCCGCCGCGAGCGAGATGGCGTCCGGGAACCGGGCGGCGACCTCGTTGAGGAAGTTCATCGACGCCGACTCCGGGTCGGACACCGACCCGTGCAGCTCCTCGCGTACCAGCTCCACCGCCATCGTCCGCTCCACTGTCATCTCCCCGTTCCGAGTACCACCGCGGACCTGTCGACGGACGCCAGGTCCGGTCGTCCGGTCAGTGCCATGGTGTGCGCGAGTTCCTCCGTGGCCAGGTCGAGCACGCCGGCCACCCCGGCGGCGCCGTCCGCCGCCAGTCCCCACAGGACCGGCCGGCCCAGCAGGACCGCGCGGGCGCCCAGCGCGAGCGCCGCGAACACGTCCGTGCCGCCGCGCACCCCGCCGTCGAACAGCACCGGGACGGCGGCCCCCACCGCGTCGGCCACCTCGGCCAGCGCGTCCAGGCTGGCCGGAGCGCCGTCGAGCTGCCGGCCGCCGTGGTTGGAGACCACGACCGCGTCGGCCCCGTGCTCCACGGCGAGCACGGCGTCCTGGGCGGTGAGAATGCCCTTGAGGACGAGCGGCAGATCGCTGCGCGACCGCAGCCAGGCCAGATCCGACCAGGTGATCGACGGGTCGACGGCCTCGGCGGCGTGCACCGCCAGGGCCGAGCGGCCGTCGCCGGAGACATGGGCCGACGCCATCAGCGCCGGGTCGAGATTGACGGCCGAGATGTCGGAACCGATCGCGAAGCCGTTGCGGGCGTCGCGGTGGCGGCGGCCCAGCCGGGGCGCGTCCACGGTCAGGACGACCGCCCGGAAGCCCGCCGCGGCGGCCCGGCCGACGAGACCGGCCAGCACCTCGCGGCGGCGCAGCCAGTAGAGCTGTAGCCACAGCGGTCCGCCGGCCTCGGCGGCGATGTCCTCGAAGGTGCGGCTGGCGTAGATGCTCACCACGTAGAGCGCCCCGGCCGCGCCGGCGCCGCGGGCGGTGGCGGTCTCGCCGTCGGGGTGCGCCAGCCGGTGGTAGGCGGTGGGCGCCACGCCGACGGGGGTGCCGAGCCGGGCGCCGAGGAGTTCCGTACCGGTGTCGCAGCGGGAGACGTCGACCAGCACCCGGGGGCGCAGGGTCACCCGGTCGAAGGCCCGCCGGTTCGCGCCGACGGTCCGCTCGCCCCCGGCGCCGCCCTCGATGAAGTCCCAGACGGGGTCGTCGAGCCGCAGCCGCGCCAGGCGCTCGTAGTCCTCGAAGCAGACCGGGGTCGCGGGGGCGGTCATCACGGCCTCCCCGCGGTGGCGGCGGCGACGGCGTCGCTAAGCACCCCGGCGCCGATGTCGAACGCGGCCAGCGACAACTGCCGCGGCCCGGCGTCGTGTTCGGCCAGGACCAGCCGGCCGGGCGCGGCGGACGGATCGGCGGGCTCCTCGGTCAACTCACCGGCCAGCTCCCACCACACCCCCGTGCCGGGCCGCCCGGCGTCGGCGGTCACCACCCGCTCCACACCGGGCAGTGCGGTGGCCTGTTCGGCGAGCGACGCCCCGACCACCGCGGTCACCGGCTCCGGGGTGCCGTCGAGCGTGCCGAGCGCGGTGGCCAGCGCCGCCGGGTCGGAGCGGGTGTGCGTGGTCACCGGGCCCAGCCGGACCGGCCGTTCCCCCGGACCCGGCTCGCCGAACAGCAGCGCCACGCCGTACGCCCCGGCCGGGACCGCGACCGGCACCCCGGGGTCGTAGGGCAGCGAGGGCTGCTCGACCACCAGCAGCAGCGCGCGCCGCGACTCACCGGCCTCCGCGTACGCGCGGATCAGCCGCAGGGCGGTGAACGCGCCCCCGGCGCCCTGGTCGCTGACCGCGAACGCCATCGGACCACCGGGGCAGACATGGCTGAGGTACGTCGTCGTGGCGCGTCCCGGGGTGATGTCCGGGACGCTGTACGCGAGGACGAGCAGGTCGACCGACTCGCCCGCGGGGACGGCCAGCCGGATCAGCGCCTCGCCCATCTCGCCGTACGACTGGCCGCCGAGGGCCGCCGCGTCCGGGTCGAGGCCGAGCCCGTACGGGCGCAGCAGGTCGGTCAGATAGACACGCAGCCGCTCGGTGTGGACGGCGTCGTCCGCGAGGGCGGCGTGGCCCGGGAACGCCAGCCGTACGGCGCGGCGCACTCCCCAGGCGGCCGAGACGCCGTCACCGGCGCGGTGCGGTACGAAGGTGCGCATCGTCACGCTTCCGCGATCAGGTTTCCGGCGACGTAGTCGGCCAGCGAACCGACCGTGCCGAAGTCGTCGCGGCCCAGCTCCTCGACGCTGATCTCCAGTTCGAGCCGGTCCTCCAGTTCCAGGACGAGTTCGAGACCGGTCGTCGAGCTCAGGCCCAGGGCGTCCATCAGCGCGGTGTCGGCCGTGGCCCCGGTCACCTCGCGCTTGAGGACGTGGGGGAGCAGGTCGCAGATACTGTCGACCAGTCGCTCGCGCAGGGCCGGGTCGATCGCGGCCAGGGCGGTGTCCCGCTCCGTCATCGTTGATCCTTTCGGTGGAGAGTGCGGCGTTCGTCGGAGTCGGAGAGGACCGTGCGGCCCCGGCCGCCCGTGTCAGTGCTCGAAGACCATGGCCGAGAAGGTGGCGCCGCGCCCGGCGCCCGCGGCGGCCATCACATAGGGCTCGCCCGGCCGCAGCAGCCCGCGCCGCAGCGCCGTGCCGTAGTTGATGAAGGTGTCCGCGCAGAAGACGTGCCCGGCGCTCGTCACGTTGTCCAGGACGACCCGCTCGCGGGGGTAGCCGAGCGTGCGGCAGACCTGGTGCCAGGCCACCCGGTTGACGTTGTGCGGAAGGATCAGGCCGATCGCGTCCGTCGTCAGCCCGGCCCGCGCGACGGCGGCCTGGATCGCCTCGGCCAGCGCGTCGGCGTACACCCGCTGGAACTCCAGGGCGACGTCCTCCGCGTCGGTGTCGAACTCACCGCGCAGATCGGTGGCGTAGGAGAGCAGCCGGTCGCGTTCCCCGGAGGCGGCGACCAGGCAGGCCGAGGCGCCCTCGCCGAAGAACGAGGTGCCCGGGACCAGTTGGGCCTCGCCGGTGAAGACCTTCTCCCCGGCCAGCACCAGCGCCAGGCTGCCGGGGTCGCCGTCTGCGTCGAGCAGCCGTCCCGCGGTCTCGACGGCCAGCAGCCCCGACGCGCAGGCGTGGTGGCCGACGGCGAAGACCGCCGCGTGGCCGAGCCCGATCTCCTCGCACAGCTCGCGCACCGGGCTGTGCGGGTGGGGCACGACCGTCGGGAAGGTCCGCGCGTGCAGCACGTAGCGGACCCGGTGCTCCCGCCCGCGCAGCGCGTCGAGACCGGCGACCGCGCCGCGCAGCAGGTCGAGCAGACCGCCGTGCGGGTCGCGGGCGACCTCGCCGAGCCGGTGGTAGCGGCGGAAGATCTTGACCTGCATCGCGGACAGCCCGAGCCGCTCGGCCGGCTCCTCGATCGGCACCCGGTCCGCCGGCAGATAGCCGGCCACCGCCATGAGCGCGGTCAACGGACCGGGTCCGCGGCCGAGGCCGGTTCCAGGGCCGCCCGGACGGCGATCTCCTCCATGCCCCTGGCCAGCGCCTCGGTGTCGGCGGGGGAGATGAAGTGGGTGTCCGCGTTGATCTCGATCCGCAGACTGCCCGGGGCGTCGTCGATGCTGACGAAGAGGCGCTCGGTCTGGACGTCCCGCCGGTCGGTCCAGGTGAAGGTGGTCTCGCCGAGTGCCTTCCGCAGCGACTCCGCCAGCTCCTCGCCGGAGAGCAACTGGTCTTCCTCCGGCGGCAGATGCGTGCTGCGGTCGTTGAAGAAGCAGTCGACGTTGATGTCCTCGCCGCGCTCCCGGGCGAACCGGTCGATCAGCTCCCGCAGCCGGCCCGGGTGGAAGTAGGCGTACTTGTAGGCGGACAGGGTGCCGCGCCCGGCCCGCTCGACCACCTGCTCGAAGGTGGCGTCCTGGACGTCGAGGACACAGACCCCGGCCTGGGCGACCATGCTCACCACGTCGGCCAGGGCGGGCCGGAAGCGGTTGCCGACGACGGGCCTGACCATCACGGGGCTGATCCCGGTGACCCGGTGCAACGCGGCCGCGTACAGGGCCATCAGCACGGTGGGGATCTCGCTGCCGGTCCGCGCGGCGATCACCGGCAGGGCCTCGGTCAGGGCCGGCGAGCGGAAGAGGCAGGTCCAGTGCCGCGGGCTGCGCGGGTCCGTCGGGCCGGGCAGCTGCCGGGCCGGGACCGTCCGGAGGATTCCCTCCCAGTGGCGCAGCACCCGCTCGTTCTGCCGCTGCCCGGCCGGCGTCCGCTGCCAGCGGGCCTGCTCCAGCTGCTGCATCCCGCTGACCGGCGTGGTCACACGGTCCTTGACCTCGCGCAGCATGAGCGCCCCGCCGAGAGCGTCGCTGACCAGGTGGTGCATGACGGTGACCAGGTGGGCGGGCCGGCCGTGGTGCCGTACGACGCCCATCCGGACCGGCCACTCGCCGGCGTAGTCGAACTCGACACGGCGGTACTCGGCCTCGACCGAGGCGGCGACCTCGCCGGGATCCTCGTCGTCCCCGGCGTCGTAGACCTCCAGGGCGATCGTGCCCGAGGCGAACAGCTCCTGGGTGGGGTCGCCCTCGCCGTGGAACCGCAGCCGGGTGCGCATCGAGGGGAAACGGGTCATCAGATAGCGCAGCTCCTCCGCCAGATCGGCGACGGTGGTGCCCGCGTCCAGCGGGGCCCGGCCGCCGATCGGCAGCGCGCTGCGCTGGCGCTGCATCGCGTACCAGATCTCCAGCATCCCCCAGGACATGTCGTCGGCGCCCTCGCCGTCCCCGGCGAAGTCGACCGGCACCCGCTCGGTGGCCTTGGGGGCAGGGAGGGGTTCGGCGGCCCGCGCCTGCGCGACCGGCTCGCAGTCCTGGCCGGACGTCCCGGTCTCCGCCATCAGGGCGCGGTGCCGCTGCCGCATCAGGAACTTGCGGACCTTGCCGGTGGGGCCGACGATCAGGTCGTCCTCGGAGATGACGACGACCTCGCGCAGCGTCGCCGCGGCGGCGTCGGTCAGCGCGGAGCGGACCGCCGCCGTACGGTCGGCGTCCGGGTCGGCCGTGGCGTGCGGGGCCAGCAGGACATCGGTGACCACCCGGCCGTCGACCTCCAGCGACACCACGGTGCAGTCGGCCACATCGGGGCAGGCCGCGAGGATGCGCTCCTCGGACATCGCGGTGTACAGCCATTCCCCGCCGAGGTCGACCGCGTCCACCGCCCGGTCGACATGGAAGTAGTAGCCCTCCTCGTCGCGGTACATCAGGTCACCGGTGAGGTAGTAGCCGCCCAGCCGATTGCGGTACGTGGCGCCCGAGTCGTTCCAGTAACCGGGGGCCAGCGTCGGCGCCTTCAGGCCGAGGTGGCCGACCTGGCCGACCGGGACCTCCCGGCCGGTGGCGGTGTCGAGCAGCGCGACGTCGGCGAAACCGTGCGGCACCCCGACGCAGCGCCCGTACCGCTCGGTGCCGGGGCTGTGGGTGATGTGGAAGGCGGAGTGGCCCATCTCGGTGGAGCCGAGGCCGTCGACGAAGCTGGAGCCCGGTGTCCGCCGGACCCCCTCGCGGGTGACCGTCTGCCGGGAGCCGGCCGCGACCAGGTGGCGGATGTGCGGCTCGTGCGCGCAGTCGCCGGTGTTGAACCACAGCGAGACCGAGTCCAGGTCACGGGCGCCCAGGTCCTCGCGGGCCAGCTGGGCCCAGGTGGCCGCGAAGCCGAAGACCCCCGTCGGCTTCCAGCGCTCGATGGCGTCGACCACGGCGGCGCCGTCGTTCTGGGTGGACAGGAACAGCAGGTCGCTGCGGAAGCACAGGGCCATGTTCAGCGCCGAGATGCCGGCGGCGTGCGCGGCGGGAAGCGCGCTGAGGATCCGCTCGGACCCCCGGCCGCGCGGCGCCGACAGCCGGAACAGCCGCATGGCCGCGAAGAGGCTGCCGTTCGAGTGGACCACCGCCGTGGGCATCCGGGTGGTGCCCGAGGAGTGGGTGATCGCGATCGGGTCGTCGGCGTGGTGACGGTACGCCGCCGGAGCCCGCTCGGGGTCCCCGGTGCCGACCTCCGCCGCGTCGGCGTGGACGGCCAGGCCGAGATCCTGGCCGGCCAGCCGCTCGCGGTGTGCCGCGTCGGTGACCAGGCCGACGCCGCGCAGCCGGCGGATGTACTCGGCGGCGATGTCGCCGGGGATGTACTGGTTCATGAGCGCGGGGATCGCGCCCAGCCAGGTCAGCGCCAGGAAGTTCAGCAGGCAGTCGGCCGAGCTGGACACGTACACGGCGACCGGGTCGCGCGGGCCGATGCCCCGCTCGTGCCACCAGGCCGCCCGGGCCGTCACCCGCTCGCGGAGTCGGCGAAGCGTCAGCTCCTCCCAGGCGGGCAGCCCGTCGACCGGGACATCGAAGGCGGCGCCCGGTCCGTCGGGGTCGGCCCCGTGCTCGAAGAGCTTGGGCAGGACGTTGCCCGCGCCGATTTCGGGGTCGGCGGCCAGCCTCGCCCTGATGTTGGTGCCGGTCACAGCTCTCCTCCGTGTGTCGCCTTGTCGTCCTGGGGGCGGACCGTCATCCCGCCCCGACCGCTTTCTCGACCGCCGCCCGCAGCTGGGCCCGGGTGGGCTGGCAGGCCAGGTCGAGTTCCCGGGCGAAGGGCAGCACGGCGCCGTCCGGCCGGGTGACACGCCGGGGCGGCGCCACCAGGCGCATCTCCTCGGCCGCCGTGGCGATGATCTCCGCGCCGATGCCGCACGACCGGTTGGAGTCGTCCACCACGACCAGGCGTCCGGTGCGCTCCAGCGAGGCGGCCAGCCCCGGCCAGTCGAAGGGGTGCAGCGAACGCGGGTCGAAGACCTCGACGGACACCGACCCGGCCAGCTCCTCGGCCACCGCCAGGGCGTCGTGGACCAGGTGCCCGACCGCCACGACCGTGACGTCCGTACCGCTGCGGTGGACCCGGCCCACCCCCAGCGGCACCGGGGCGAGTTCCGCGAAGTCCAGGTTCTCGCGGACGCCGAGGGCCCCCGACGGCGCGAAGACCACCACCGGGTCGTCGTCCCTGATCGCCGTCACCAGCAGCCCGTAGGCGTCCGACGCGGTGGCCGGCACCACGGTCTTCACCCCGACGTGCGCGAACAGGCTGTACGGGTGGTCGGAGTGCTGGCCCGCCCAGCTGTCCCGCGACCCCGAGCCCGGCAGCAGATACGTCACCGGCACCCGGGTCTGACCGCCGGTCATCAGCGAGAACTTGTGCGCCTGGTTGGCGATCTGCTCGAAGGCCAGGAAGAGCAGCGCCGGGATCTGGAACTCGATCAGCGGGCGCATCCCGGCCATCGCGGCGCCGGTGGCGAAGCTGGTGAACGCCTGCTCGGAGATGGGCGTGTCCAGCACCCGCTCGGGGCCGAACCGCCGCAGCAGACCGGCGGTGGCGTGCGTGACGGCCACCCCGACGTCCTCGCCGAGCACACAGACCGCCTGGTCGCGGTCCATCTCGTCGCCGATCGCGCGGTTGAGCGCCTTGAGATACGACAGGTTCGGCATCAGAGCGCCCCCGCCCTGGCACGCATCCCGGTGGCGTAGAGGTGGTCGAGGGCGGTCTCCGGGTCCGGGTGCGGGCCGGCCAGCGCGAACCGTACCGCCTCGTCGAGCAGTTCCGCGGTCTCCGCGTCGACCGCCGCCCGGGTCGCCGCGGGGATCCGGGCGCCCTGGACCTCCAGCGGGTCGCGGGCGCGGCCCTCGGCGACCTCTTCGTCCGTGCGGTAGCGGGGGCGCGCGGTGTGCTCCCAGGTGTGGTGGGCGTCGTAGCGGTAGGTGACGCACTCCAGCAGCGTCGGGCCCGCCCCGGCCCTGGCCCGCGCGACGGCCTCGGCGGTCGCCGCGAGCACCGCCTCGGGGTCCATCCCGTCCACGGCCGACGCGGGGATGCCGAACGCCTCCGCGCGCCCGAGGACCGAGCCGGCCATCGTCTGCTCGGGCCGCATCGAGGTGGCGAAGCCGTTGTTCTCGCACACCAGGACCACCGGCACCCGCCACAGCGCGGCCAGGTTGAAGGTCTCCAGGACCACGCCCTGGCTGACCGCGCCGTCGCCGAAGTAGGCCAGCGCCACCCGGTCCGAGCCCGCCCGGCGGAACGCCCAGGCCGCGCCCGTCGCGATCGGCACGGCCGCGCCGACGATGGCGTTCGCCCCGAGCACGCCCACCCCGAAGTCGGCCGCGTGCATCGAGCCGCCCCGGCCCCGGTTGAGCCCGGTGGTCCGGCCCGTCAGCTCGGCCATCGTCCGGGCCGGGTCGGCGCCCTTGGCCAGTACGTGGCCGTGCCCGCGGTGGGTGCTGGTGATCACGTCGTCGGGACGCAGCGCCGCGCAGGTCCCCGCGGCGACCGCCTCCTGACCGGTGCAGGGATGGATGCCGCCGCGGATCACACCGGTGCGGACCAGCTCGACCGCCCGTTCCTCGAACCCCCGGATCAGCGCGACGGTCCGGTACAGACCGACGGGGTCGGCCGCCCGGTCAGTCACGGCCGGCCGGCCGGTCCGCCCGCCAGAGCACGGGGCAGAACTCGGGGTCCGCGTAGTCCGGGCGGCCGTCCGGGAGCCGCCGGACCAGCACGTCGTGGTTGTACGCCGCCGATCCGCCGCCGCTGAGCGGGAACTCGCGGTACTCGTTGTCGCCGTCCTGGAGGTGGAACGAGATCGCCCGGCGCGGCCGGTCGCTGCGGTTGGCGCCGCTGCCGTGGTACGTCATGCAGTGGTGGAAGCTCATGTGCCCCTTGGGGATGAACAGCGGCACCTTGCGGATCTCGGTCCCGTTGTACGCGGCGTTCTCGGCCAGGACGCGTTCGAGGTCGTCCCGGTCGCGCTCGGCGAAGTGCTTGGTCATCGAGTCGTCGCGGCCGACCTCCTTCCACAGGTGGCTGCCGTCGACGACGGTGAGCGTGCCCATCTCCTCGCCGCAGTCGTGGAACGGGATGAACGCGGTCAGCATCCGCTCCGAGGTCGACGTGGCCCAGTAGTGCTTGTCGAAGTGCCAGGGCACGATGTTGCTCGGCTCGCCGACGACGGCCGGCTTGAGGATCAGCGTCGACTGGAACACCCGTATCTCGGCCGTCCCGGCCAGCCGGGCGGCCACCGCGCCGATCAGCGGCTTGCGCAGAATCCGGGCGATCGGGTCGCTCTCGTAGTGGACGTAGTCGTTGTGCCGCTGGACCGGTCCGTCCGAGGGCTGCCAGGCCGCGAGCTTCGGCGGACGCGCCGGCAGGGTACGGCTGCGCTCGCCGCCGTAGTACCCCTCACTGGCGGCGACCAGCTCGTCGACCTCCTCGTCGGCGAACAGCTTCTTCGACAGGTACCAGCCGTGCTCGGCGTAGAACGCGACCTCGTCGTCGTCCGGCAGGAGCGCGATTTCCTCTTCGGTGAGGGTGAACTGCTGGGTGGGCGTGGCGGTCATCAGTGTCCCGCCTCCGTGGTCTGGCGCACTGTGGAGAGTTCCCGTTCCTTGGCCTCGTAGAGGGCGGGGATGTTGCTGGTGCCGAAGGTCCGGGCGCCGTGACGCTCGATCAGCTCCCAGAAGAAGGTCCGCCGCACATGGAGGGACTTGGCGAAGATCTGGTACATCTGGCCCCAGTGGTCCCGGTCGACCAGGATTCCGCGCGGCCGCAGCCGGTCCACCGGCAGGTCGACGGAGCCCAGCCGCCCGTCCAGCGAGGCGTAGTAGGTGTCCGGGGTGAACGCGAAGCCGACACCGCGCTCGGCGAGCGTGTCGACGGCCGCGACGATGTCATGGCTGCTCAGGGCCAGGTGCTGGACACCGGCACCGCCGTGCCAGGACAGGAAGTCGTCGATCTGCCCGGGGGAGCGGCTCATGTCCGGCTGGATCAGCGTGAGCGTGGCCCCGCCGTCCGGACTCTGCACCACCTGGGAGAACATGCCCTGCTCGCCGACCTCGATGTACTCCTCGAAGATCAGCTCGAAGCCGAACGCCTTGCGGTAGAACTGCACGGTCGGGTCCAGCTCCCCGTGCTCCACGCAGACCGCCACATGGTCGATGGCCCGCAGCAGGTCCGGCTCCTTCGGCGGCGGCACGTCCAGCATCTCGATGGCGCCGGGCAGGAACTCCCCCTCGGTGCCGTGACGTTCCACCAGCCGGTGCACCACGTCGCCGAAGCCGGAGACCGTGGCCGTCACCACCGAGGCGCCGCCGCCCGAGTACGCCCGCGGCGGCTCGATCCCGGTCGCGCCGCCCGCCACCGAACCGGCGTACGCGGCAGCCGTGTTGTGGGTGCCGAGGGCGATCACGGCGACGCCGTCGCCGTGCCGGGCCACGTACTCCACGGCCGGATGGTCCGGCACCAGGCCCGAGGTCAGCAGCACCCGGCAGTCGCCCTGGCCCAGCAGCAGACTGCGCTGCCCGGGCAGACCCGTCTCCGGACCGCCCTGCCCGTATATTCGGAAGCCGAACGCGGAACACAGGACGAAAGCCGCCTGGCGCGCGTCACCCACGTAGAACTCGACATGATCGATGCCGAGGTAGTCCATTGCCGCTCCTATGTCGATGACTCGGTGCCGTCAGGCCGTACGGGACAGCCGGGTGCCCGGCAGGCCGTAGACGAGGCTGACGTTGTGACCGCCGAACCCGAACGAGTTCGACATCACGTGGCTGATCTCCGGGGCCGGGCGCGGGCTCTTGCGGATGTGGTCGAGATCGCAGGCCGGGTCCGGGTCGTCGAGGTTGTGGGTCGGCGGCAGCAGCCCGCGCCGCAGCGCCAGCACCGAGACCGCCGACTCCACGACCCCCGAGGCGCCGAGCATGTGCCCGGTGACCGCCTTGGTGGCGCTGACCGGCGGCGCCTGCTCCCCGAAGACCCGGCGGATCGCTACGGACTCGGCGAGGTCGCCGAGCTTGGTGCTGGTGCCGTGCGCGTTGATGTAGCCGATGTCCTCCGGCCCGATCCCGGAGTCGGCCAGGGCCCGGCGCATGCACGCCGCGGCGCCCTCGCCGTCGGGGTGCGGGGTCGTCGGATGGTGGGCGTCGTTGGTGGCTCCCCAGCCGAGCACACCGGCGTACCCGGCCGCGCCGCGCGCGTCCGCGTGCTCGGCGCGCTCCAGGACCAGGACACCGGCCCCCTCGCCCAGCACCAGCCCGTTGCGCCGGCGGTCGAAGGGTCGGCTGGCGCCCTCCGGGTCGTCGGCCCAGCCCCGGGCCAGCGCGCGGGCGTTGCCGAAGGTGTCGGCCAGCGTCGGGAACAGCGGGGCCTCGCTGCATCCGCAGACCACCACGTCGGCCTCGTCCGCGCGCAGCAGCCGCAGGCCCTCCCCGACGGACTGGGCGCCGGCCGCGCACGCGGTGCCGATCGACGAGCTGTAGCCGCGGATGCCGTGCCGGATGGCGACGCGGGCCGCGCCCATGTTGGGCAGCATCCCCGGCAGCAGATAGGGACTCACCCCCAGCCGGCCGCGCTGGGTCCTGGTGATGACCTGGGCCTCCAGGGTGGCCAGACCGCCGGTCCCGGACAGGATCACCCCGATCCGGTACGGGTCGACGTCGCGGCCCACCTCGATCCCGGCGTCGGCCAGCGCCTCCTCGGCGGCCCGCATCGCCATCACGATGTAGCGGTCCACCACCCGGGCCTCGGGCCCGGCGAGCACCGAGGCGGGGTCGATCGGCGGGGCGAAGGCGGCCACGTCGAGCGAGCCCTCCAGCGGGCCCCCGGCCGGCGGCCGGCCCAGCCCCGAACGGCCCTCGCACATCGCCGCCATGACCTCGGCGGCGCTGTTGCCCACGGGGGTCACCATGCCCATTCCGCTGATGACGACGTCCGCTCGTCCGGTGTTGCCTGGTCGCGCGTCGGTCACGGCTGTTCTCCCTCGTGGTCGTGCGGTCCTGAGCCGGGCCGGCTTCCTAAGTCCTGCGGTACGGGGCTCGCCGGCCCCGGCGCCCGCCCGGCGGGCGCGTCCATGTCCGTGTCTGTGTCTGTGTCCGTGTCCGGCGGACGGGCGGCCAGCAGGACGGCGGCGGCGCGGTCGGGCCCGCCGGCGGTGTGGGCCTGGTCGACCCGGATCAGCAGCGCCTCGTCGGCGTCGCCGTCCTCGATCAGCAGCGCCGCCACGTCCAGCCCGGAGTCGGTGTCGCCGACGCACACCACCGGCCCGGTCAGCCGCCACAGCGCGGCCACATGGCCGGCGACGGCGTTGGGCACCGCCTGGAAGAACAGCAGCGGGCCGGGCCGGCCGCCGCCGTCGGTGGTCTCGGCCACGTGCACCGCGCCCGCGAGATCGCCCAGCGCGCTGACCACGACCACGGCGGTGACCACGGGGTCCGCTGCCGCTTCGGACCCTGGCCGCCGTTCCAGGCAGCGCCGGGCCGTCTCGGCGGCGAGCGGGCTGAACGAGGACACCACGAACCCGGCGATCGGCGGGGGAACGCGGTCGGCCGCCGACTCCGGCCACGCCCCGGCGGCGAGCACCCGCAGCCCCGCGGCCCCGGCCCGCCCGGTCAGGGAGGTGTCGGGGACAAGGGCGGGCCGTACGCCCGCTGTCGTGGGGCTCACGGCGTACCGACCAGGAGCGCGGTGTTCGCCCCGCCGAAGGCGGTGGTCAGGCTCAGGCCGTACCCGGACGTGCTGTCCTGCGCCTGATCGAGGATCAGACGCAGCGGACAGCTCGGGTCGGGGCCGAGATAGCCCGCGTTGACCGGGAGCTTCCCGGCGCGCAGCGCGGCCATGGTGACGACCAGTTCGAGCAGGGCGCCGGCCTCAAGGGCCTGGCCGTGCACGGACTTGGTGGAGCTGACCGGTACGGTCGCGGCCGCGTCGCCGAGCGCCCGGTGCAGGGCGGCGGCCTCGGCCGTGTCGCTGACCGGGGTGCCCGACCCGTGGGCGTTGACGTAGCCGATCTCCCCGGGCCCGACCTGCCCTCGGTGCAGCGCGTCGCTGATCGCGCGGGCCAGTCCCTCGCCGTCGGGGCGCGGTTTGCAGACGTGGTGGGCGTCGCCCGCGCGCCCCCAGCCGGCCAGCCGGGCCAGCGGGCGGGCCCGCCGCTCCCGGGCCGCCGTGGCCGACTCGACCACGACGGCGACCACCGCGTCGCCCAGCAGCAGCCCGCTGCGCTCGGCGCTGAACGGCCGCACCCGCCCGTCACGGGCGAGCGCGCGTCCGGCGTCGAAGACGGCGAACTGGTCGGCCTCGACCAGATAGCCGGCCGCCACCACGATCCGGTCGGCCCGCCCCCGGGCGATCGCCGCGGCGGCGTCGGCCACCGCGGTGCTCCCCGCCACGCAGGCGGAGGTGTACACCCGCGCCGCGGGCGACAGCCCGCCGCGCCGGGCGACGGCGGCGGCGAACGCGTCCGCGCCGTGCGCGGGCCGCTCGGCCTCCGGCACGCGCGGCAGCTCCGGGTCGCCGTGCACCGCGAGATGCAGCGCCGTGCCGGCGCGCTGCGCGGCGGACAGGCCGGCCTGGTCGCAGGCCCGTCCGATCATCCGCGTCAACTCGTCGGTCAGCACGGGCGCGCCGGGATGCGCGGCGGCGTGCGCGACCCGCCGGCCGGAGACGTCGAAACGCCGTACCGGTGCGAAGGCCGGCCGGCCGTCGAGCGCCGCGGACAGCAGCGGCTCGACGCCCTCGCCGAACGCGCTGAGCACGGCGGCCCCGGTGACGACGACGGAGCCGGCTCCGCGGCGGGCCGCTGACACCATCCCTGTCATCTCGTCACCTCGTTCCGGATCGGTCGTGCGGGGTCGGGCCGTTCACCGGCCGGACCGGGCGGGCCCTGTCGTGCGGCAGGGCCCGGTGGACGCGGACTTCACACATGCGGGCCCTGTGCGTCCTGGCTCTGTGCGTCCGAGCCCTGTGTGTCCTGGCTCCGGGCGTCCGGGCCGGGGGCCTGTTCGCCGAGCACCTGGAGCACTCCGGTCACGGTGGTCATCCGGGCCAGGTCGTCGTCGTCCAGCTGACTGCCGTAGCGCTGTTCGATCTGGTGGACGAGCCAGGCCAGTTCCATCGAGTCGATGCCTTCGGGGACCTGCTCGGGGGAGCGGTCGCCGAAGGCGGCGAGTATCTCGACGACCTCGGCGCGCTCGGGTATGTTCGGCACGCTCACAGACCCGCGGCGGTCGCGGCCTCGATACGGGCGGCCACCGCCGCGCCGAACTCGCCGACCGTCATGGTGCCGAGCAGCTCGGCCTCGTCGTCCTCGAACCGCACGCCGAAGCGCTCCTCGACCCGGACGCCCAGTTCGGCCAGCGAGAGCGACTCCAGGTCGGCGCCGGCCGGACCGAGCGGGGTGTCGTCGTCGACTCCGGTGATGTCGTAGTTCATCTCGGACAGCGACGCGAGCACGAACGCTCGGATCTCCTCAGTGGACATCGCGGGGGTTCCCTTTCCGGTTGGGCTGTTCTTGAACGGACGTTCCCTGCGCCCCCTGGCCGGCGTCCCGCAGGACGGTCCGGTCACGGACGAGTTTTCCGGTGGCGGTACGCGGCAGCCGGTCCACGACGTGCAGCAGCCGGGGCCGCTTGTAGGCCGCCAGCCGCTCCGCGAGACGCTCGCCGACCCGCTCCGCGGTGCCCTGCTCGCGCAGCACCACGTACGCCTCGATCGACGTGCCGAAGACGACGACCGCGGCCTCCACCTCCGGCAGGGCGGCGAGCGTGTGCTCGACCTCGGTGAGGTCGACCTTGAGACCGCCGATCGACACCTGCGAGTCGAGCCGGCCCAGCACCCGGACCCGTCCGGTGTCCGGGTCGACGGTGCCGCCGTCCTTGGTGTGCAGCCAGCCGTCGGACCAGCGCGACGCGTCGTCGGAGCCGATGTACGGCGACTGCTCCATGGCGATCAGCAACTCGCCGCCGTCCTCCCGCAGCGTCATGCCGGGCGCCGGGGTCAGCTCGGGGCGGTGGGCGCCGAACAGGTCGGTGGCGATGACGCCGACCTCGGTCATCCCGTACATGCTGCCCAGCCGGATGCCGTAGTGGTCCGTGAAGGCGTCGTACACCTGCGCCCTGACCAGCTCCCCGCCCGTGGTCATGCCGGTGAGCTGCGGCAGCCGGGGCGGCTGCGCGACCCAGGTGAGCAGTTCGATGTGGAACGGCACGCCGAGCAGTGTGGTCGGCTCGGGGCCGGCGGCCACGGTGGACAGGATGCCCTCCCCGGTCGCCCGCCGCGGGAGCGCGAGCCGCACCCCGGCGTGCAGGCTGTACAGCAGACCGCCGACGAGGCCCAGGACATGGACCATCGAGGCCATCGAGACGATGCGCTCACCGGCCCTGGGCACCCCGTCGATCCGCGTGTACCGGCCGATCTCGGCGACCAGGTCGGCCGCCGTGCGCCCGATGATCTTCGAGGGGCCGGTCGAGCCGGAGCTGAGCTGCACGACCGCGTGCGGGGTACGGGCGGGACGGCCCGGATAGGTGCTGACGGTCTCCCGCAGGTCGTAGAACCCGCGTGCCGGGCCGGCGCCGATCGGCGGGGCCGTCACGACGACCTGGGGTTCGAGCCGGGTCAGCGCCCGGGCGGTCTCGAAGGGCGTGAGCCGGTGGTCGAGCAGCGCCGCCTGGGCGCCGATGCGCCACGCCGCCAGCATGTTGGCGACCAGGGCGAGCGAGGGGGCCAGGCACAGCGCGACCGATCCGCCCTGCCGCAGTCCGGCCGCCGCGAGTTCGGCCTGCCGCTCCCGTACCAGGCGGCGCAGCTCGTCCCTGCTGACGGGGGTGTCGAAGTACAGGCAGTGCTCGGCGCCGGCGCCGCGAAGGAGGACTTCGTCGACCCAGGAGGGGTCGAGCGGTGGTGGTCCCAGGCCCTTCGGCGGAGTTGTGGAGGCAGCCTTCATGAAGAACCGGAACCTCTTCCCCGAGTCTTGATCAAAAGAGCCAACTGAATTCTCACGCCGAACTTTCAACTCAGAATTGTTCCCTGTCAAGACCCGAGAACCGGCGGCTGAACTTCGCCGTCTCCGCGGGGGATCAACGGCTGCTGAACCGCTATATTCTTCGCGTTGACGAGGACACCCCCTGCCGCTAGCATGGCCGCCGCTTCGCCAACTGCCGTGACCCGGCAGCAAGTTGCCATCGCTCAACTGCTGAACTGCTGAACTTACTGAAACTACCTGCCGGTAATCCTCGTCCTCCTCCCGGCTTGGCGGTTCTCTTTTCGATACGGCTGTCCGTGCGGCCGGTTCTCCGCGTACTTTTCCGGTGGCCGGTTTCGTATCGGCACGTCCCATGTGGATTAGACCAATTTTGGGCGGGGCCAGTGCGGCCTGCCGGTTTCCATTCCTGCTGCCTTCGTATTACGCATTCATGCCAACTTCCGAGGATTGGCCATCAGTGGAACCAGGGATCGACTCCGGCCTGAACACGGCCGTGGAGCGCTACTACGACATCACCCTTGACCTGTACGAGGACCTGTGGGGCGAGCACGTCCACCACGGCTTCTGGGACCCCGGCGAGGTCCCGGGCGTGAACGGCGCGGACCGCCACGCCGCCACCGACCGGCTGGTCCACGAACTGGTCGCCTTCGCCGGCGTCCCCGCCGGATCGAAGGTCCTCGACGTGGGCTGCGGCATCGGCGGACCGGCCCTCCACCTCGCCGGGCCGCTGGGCTGCACGGTCGAGGGCGTCACGCTGAGCACCCTCCAGGCGGCCAGGGCCAATGAGAAGGCGCAGGCCGCGGGCGTCGCGGACCGCGCCCGCTTCCAGGTGCTCGACGGGCTCGCCACCGGTTTCCCGGACGAGTCGTTCGACGTGGTCTGGGCGCTGGAGAGCCTGATGCACATCGCGGACCGGCCGGCCTTCTTCGCCGAGGCGCTGCGCATGCTGCGCCCGGGCGGCATCCTGGCCGTGGGCACCTGGTCGGTGCGCGACGGCGAGCTGGACGAGGCCGAGCAGGACCTGGTCCGGCAGGTCCTCCTGCACCAGGTCATGCCCGACTTCTCGTCGCTGGAGGAGCACGAGCGGCTGGCCGGCGCGGCCGGCTTCGCCGACGTCTCCTTCGTGGACTGGAGCAAGGCCGTCGCCAACTCCTGGGACCCGACCTTCGCGCAGATCGAGCGGTTCGAGCGGGGCCGGGCCGTGATGCGGGACCTGGCCCGTGAGCGCGGTGTGGACGTCCTGGGGTTCTTCCACGCCGGCCCGCTGATGAAGAAGGGCTTCGACACCGGCGTCATCACCTACGGCGCGCTGCGGGCCGTGAAGCCCGGGGCCGCGCCGGGACAGCCCTCGGAAGACACCCCGTGACCACGGGCGCTGTCGCGTCGGGCGGTCCTGCGGTGTCGGACGGCACGGCCGCGTCGGGAGACGCGGCCGCGGCCGGCGACCCGGCGGCGTCCGGGCTGATCCGCCCGGTCGCCGAACTGCTGCGCGACATCGTCGGCGAGGACGCCGAATGGCTGGAAGTCGTCGGTCCCGACACCCGTGTCGACGGCGACCTCCTGGTGGAGAGCCATGAACTGGCCGCGTGGAGCCTGGCGCTGCGCGGACGGTACGGGGACGGGGTCGACCTCGTCGCGTACGTCGCCGGGCTGGACATCGACCAGATCATCGGCCTGACCGTCGCCGACGTGGCCGCGTACGTCGCGGCCCGCCGGGGCGCACCCGTACCGCCCGGGGACGGTGGCTGATGGGACGTTACCTCTTCGTCTCCCTGCCGCTGACGGGCCATGTGAACCCGCTGGCCGCCGTGTCGAAAGAGCTGGTCGGACGCGGGCACGACGTGGTGTGGGCGGGTTCGGAGTCGTTTCTGCGGCCGGTGCTCGGCCCCGACGCCGTGATCGAGCCCATCCCGCTGCGGGCGCACCGGGGCCAGGCGGACCGGGGCATGGCCGCGGCCAAGTCGCGGTGGGACGGCTACATCGTCCCGCACGCGAAGGTCACCCTGCCGGGCATCGAGCGCGCGGTCGCCGGCTTCCGGCCGGACGTCCTGGTGGTGGACCAGCACGCCGTCGCGGGCGCGCTGGCCGCGCACCGGGCCGGGCTGCCGTGGGCGAGCATGGCCCCGACCACGATGGAACTGACCCGCCCGTACCGGGCGCTGCCCAAGGTCGAGGCGTGGATCCACGACCGGATGGCCGCGATGTGGACCGCGGCGGGCCTGCCGGGAGAACCGCCGCACGACCTGCGGTTCTCGCCGCATCTGCTGATCGCCTTCACCGGCAGCGCGCTCACCGGCCCGCTGGACTGGCCGGAGAACGCCGTCCTGGTCGGCCCGGCGCTGGCCCCGCGTCCCGCGGACACCACCTTCCCCTGGGACTGGCTCGACCCGGCACGCCGTCATGTCCTGGTCAGCGTGGGCACGTTGTCGATGGACATCGCCAAGGAGTTCTACGCGCGGGTGACCGAGGCGCTGCGCCCGCTGGGGGACCGGCTCCAGGCCGTGGTGGTGGCGCCGGACGGTACGATCCCGGACCCGCCGGAGCATCTCCTGGTCCGCTCCCGGGTCCCGGTGCTCGAACTGCTGCCGCGGCTGGACGCGGTGGTCAGCCACGGCGGGCTGAACACGGTCTGCGAGACGCTGGCGCACGGTGTGCCGCTGGTGGTCGCGCCGATCAAGGGGGACCAGCCCATCAACGCCGCCCAGGTGGCGGCGGTCGGCGCCGGCCGCCGGGTCCGGTTCGCGAGCGTGCGGCCGGAGCCGCTGCGCGAGGACCTGCTGGCCGTGCTCGACGATCCGTCCTACCGCGCCGCGGCGCACCGCGTGCGCGAGTCCTTCGCGGCCGCGGGCGGCGCCGCGGCCGCGGCCCGGCACCTCGAAGGAATGGGAAACGCACAGAAGTGAAGACGCTCCGCGACATCTGGCTGGTGTTCCAGCGGCACATGCTGCTGATGATCAGGTCACCGCTGTCGATCGTGCTGGGTGTGGCCCAGCCGGTCGTGTATCTGGCGCTGTTCGCGCCACTGCTCAAACCCGCGCTGGCATCGATGGGCGCGGGTTCGATGACCGACGCCTACCGGATCTATGTACCCGGAATGCTGGTCGCCCTGGCACTCGGCGGCGGACTTTATGTGGGGTTCGGTCTTCTGGCCGAGTTGAGTTCCGGAGTTATTGAACGGGCCCGTGTGACTCCAGTGAGCAGAGTTGCGTTGCTCTTGGGGCGTGCGTTGCGGGATGTGATTACTCTGGTGATTCAGGCGGCAATCATTATCGTCCTGGCGATGCCGCTCGGACTGTTCGTCAGGGTCGAGGATCTGCTGCTCGCTTATGCGCTTCTGGCGCTCATCACCCTGAGCAGTTCGGCAATCTCGTACGGGATCGCGCTGAAGGTGAGCAATCCCAATGTGCTGGGCCAGGTGGTGAACAATCTGGCGCAGCCGCTGATGCTGCTGTCGGGGACGCTGCTGCCGCTGGCGCTGGCGCCGCTGTGGCTGCGGCGGGTGTCGGACTGGAATCCCTTCAGCTGGACGGTCGTGGGGATGCGCTCGCTGTTCGCGGGGCACGCGGGTGACGACGCGGTGTGGCAGAGCCTCGGGCTGATGGCGGGCGTCGCGTTGGTGGCCCTGGCGTGGTCGGCCCGGCTGTTTGCGCGGTCGGTCCGCTGACCCGGGGACCGGGGCCCGGTCCCCGGCTCCGCCCCGGGGGCCCGGCCCCGGCTCCCGCCCCACCCACCGGTCCTGCTCCGGCTTCTGATCCTGAACCTGAAATTCGTGACACGTGACAAGGACGTCCTGATGATCGAGACCAGCGGACTGCGGAAGTCCTTCCAGACGGGCCGGCGTCGCAAGGCCGCGTCTGTGGAGGCGGTGGCGGGCCTGGACCTGAGTGTGGCCGAGGGGGAGATCTTCGGATTCCTCGGCCCGAACGGTGCCGGGAAGACGACGACTTTGCGGATGCTCGCGACCCTGCTGCCGCCGGACGGCGGTGACGCCGTGATCGCGGGGGCGGACCTGCGCACCCAACAGGCCGCGGTACGGCGGAACATCGGGTACGTCGCCCAGGGCGGCGGTACCTGGGACGATGTGACGGCCCGCGAGGAACTGGTCATGCAGGCCCGGATGTACGGCCTCGGCAAGGTCGAGGCGCTGAGCCGGGCCACCCAGGCCCTGGACGCGTTCGATCTGACCGCCTACGCCGACCGCCACTGCCGTACGTACTCCGGCGGCCAGCGCCGGCGGGTCGACATCGCGCTGGGCGTCATCCACCGGCCCAAGGTCCTCTTCCTCGACGAGCCCACCTCGGGTCTTGACCCGCAGAGCCGTTCGCACATGTGGGACGAGATCCGCCGGCTGCGCGCCGAGGGCATGACCGTCTTCCTGACGACGCACTACCTCGACGAGGCCGACGCGCTGTGCGACCGGATCGCCATCATCGACGGCGGCGGGATCGTGGCGGAGGGCACCCCGGCCGAGCTGAAACGGTCCATCGCCGGAGAGGTCGTCACCGTCGGAGTGGCCGACGACGCGGAGAAGGCGGCCGGAGTGCTGGGCGAGCAGGACTGCGTACAGTCGGTGGAGATACGCGACGACGGAGATCTGCGGCTGTCGGTGGACGTGGGCGAGACGGCGATGCCGCGGATCATGCGGGCGCTGGCCGATGTGGGCATCGAGCTGTCGACCATCGAGCTGCACCGACCGACGCTGGACGACGTGTTCCTGACGAAGACCGGCCGCTCGCTGCGGGAGTCGTGACCATGACGCGCGGTGAGACGTCGAAGGAGACGGATATGGGCGAGGGCCGCAGAGTACGCCGCGCGGTGGTGACCGGTGGCGCCGGTTTCGTCGGGTCGCACTTGTGCGACCGGCTGCGGGAGGAGGGGGCGGAAGTCGTCTGCGTCGACAATCTGCTCACCGGCTCCGCCGACAACGTCGCCGGACGGTCCGACGATCCGGGGTTCGCACTGGACATCAGGGACGTCTCCGAGCCGTTCGACGTGCCGGGTCCGGTCGACCTGGTCCTGCATCTCGCGTCGCCGGCCTCGCCGCACGACTACGCGAGGCACCCGATCGAGACGCTCAGGGCGGGCGCGCACGGCACGTTCAACGCGCTGGACCTCGCGCACCGCAAGGGCGCGCGTTTCCTGCTCGCCTCGACCTCGGAGGTCTACGGCGACCCGCTGATCCACCCGCAGACCGAGTCGTACTGGGGCAACGTCAACCCGGTGGGCCCGCGCAGCCAGTACGACGAGGCCAAGCGGTACGCCGAGGCGCTGACCACGGCCTACCGCGACACCCTGGGCGTGGACACGGTCATCGTCCGGCTGTTCAACACCTACGGTCCGCGGATGCGGCCCAAGGACGGCCGGGCGATCCCGACGTTCATCACGCAGGCCCTCGCGGGGGAGCCGCTGACGGTGGCGGGGGACGGCGGGCAGACCAGGTCGATCTGCTACGTCGACGACACGGTCGGCGGGATTCTCGCCGCCGCCGCGGCCGACGGGGAGCGGGGGCCGTTCAACATCGGCAACCCGGTGGAGCTGAGTGTGCTGGACCTGGCGTGCCGGGTCCGTGATCTGTGCGGCTCGTCGTCGTCGGTCGCGTTCGTGGAGCGGCCGGTGGACGACCCGAGCCTGCGCAGGCCCGACATCGGGCGGGCGCGGTCGGTGCTGGGGTGGCAGCCGGTGGTGGACTTCGACAAGGGGCTGGCGCTGACGATCGACTGGTTCTCCCGCCTTCCGCAGACGACGGCCTGAGCCGGGGTTGTGGTCCGGGGACCGCGGTTCGGTCCGGGGCGCGCCATGCGCCCCGGCCGCCGCGGCCTCCTGCCACCAGGCCGGGTCGCCGGGGGCCGTGTTGGCGCTCCCGGGTCGCTGTCCCGTGGTCCCGTCGACGAGTTCACGGACGATGTCGGCATGCCCGGCGTGCCGCTGGGTCTCGGCGATCATGTGGAGGAGAATCCGGCGGAGTGGCAGCTCCGACCGAGGCCCCCACGGCACCCGGCCGACGGCGTCGAGGGGAAGCGACTCGATCGTCATGTCCGCGTGGGCGCACACCCGGCGATAGTCGTCGACGATCTGCTCACGCGTCTCGCCGGCGGTCGCCCACAGGTCGGTGTTCGGCTCGGCGGCCCCCGCGATCCAGAGCGGCGGTGCCTCGACCGGCCGGCCGAAGGTCTCGCCGAAATAGGCCGCTTCGGCGCCGGTCAGGTGCTTGACCAGCCCGAGCAGGTTGGTGCCCGTCGGCGTCATGGGCCGGCGGACGTCGTACTCCGACAAGCCCTCCAGCTTCCACACCAGCGCGTCACGGGCATCTTGCAGGTAGAGACGGAGATCCGCCTTCGCGTCTGATTCGGTCATCGAACCAGTGTCCCGATCACATGATCACTGTCCACCGCTTTTCTTCACGGCAAAAGGCCCGTAACCCCGACAGACCCGACCCCGGAACCTCCTGACGCCCCCTGCGGGCACTCCTACCCCGCCGGGCGGTGTCGTTGCTCAGGGTGCCGGTGGTTCCTCGTCTTCGAGGTGATCGGTGGCGCCGAGTGCGGTCAGGCGCATACGGGTTCCGTCGCCGTCCCATTGTGAGAGGGAGGCGTTGCGCACGGGGGTGAGGCCGACCGGCGGAGCGCCGATACCGGCCAGGACCTGCTGCACGGCTGCCACGACCGCGTCGTGGGCGATGATCATGACGTGCTCGCCGGTGGCGTCGACGCGCAGTTCGTTGAGGAAGTCCCGGACCCGCAGGACCACATCGGCCAGGGATTCCCCGCCCGGCGGGCGGTAGAACCACTCCCCGACGCGTTCTCGGCGAGCGGACTCGGCCGCGTGGCGCTCACCGATCGCCGCCGGCGTCAGCAGTTCCAGCACCCCCATCTCCCGGTCACGCAGCCGTTCGTCGACGAGCGGGGAGGGAAGCCCCGTCCCTGATTCGCGCGCCGTTGCCGCCATGGCGTCCCAGGTCCGCACTGCCCTCAGATAGGGCGAGCAGATGACGTGTGCCGGGTGGTCCGCGGGGTCCAGGCGGGCCAGCCACCGTCCCGCGGCCCGCGCCTGACGCAGTCCCAGCTCCGAGAGCGGCACACTCCTGTCCGTCTCCTCCGCCACGGCCAGTGCCGGGTCTCCGCTCTCCGCGGCCAGCGCGAACAGCGCGTTCGCGGTGCTCTGCCCGTGACGGACGACCGTGAGCCGGGCGAGGCCGCACGGAAAGTCCACGACCGTACCCCCTTCCCCTGACCCACCGGACTCTAGCCGGAAGCGGGACGGGTTGCGGGAGGCGGCCCGCGCTGTCGTCGCGGTCACTTCGGGTCGCGGCTGAATGCCGAGGCCGACCCAAAATGAAACCGCTGTGCGGAACGGCACTTCCCGGACGGACGGACGAACGGACGGGCGTCGGGTGCCGGCCGGTGCCACCACCCTCGCGGCGTGGGCGGTTATCGGCCAGTGGCGTCACCCTAGCCCTCGCCGTCCCGAATGCCCAGGTCGCCGCCCCGCATGGGGGGAAATGCCCTGGTAGGCATGGATCCGACCCCGCCAGGCGCAGACGTCGCCCCGAGATTCCCGGCGTCATCGACATCCCTTTCATCCGTAAATCTTCCGATTTCAGGGGTAGGTGACGCCGTCCATCGGGCCGTCCGTCACAGAAATTTCCGGCGGACTGTTGACCGGATTCTTTCCACTCACTAGCGTCCTTGCCACCCCAGTGGAAGCCAAGTTCCAATGAATGGAAGTTCAGGTGACGCTGTGAACCCGGACGATCCGTCGGTTCTCGACGCACAGCTGACCGATGTCAGTAAGACCTACCCGGGCGGCGAGACCGCCGTGACCGGTATGAACCTCGGTGTCAGGCGTGGTGAGTTCTTCTCGCTCCTCGGGCCGTCGGGCTGCGGCAAGTCCACGACGCTGCGGATGCTCGCCGGTCTGGAGCACCCCACCACCGGCACCGTCGCCATCGCCGGCAAGGACATGACGGGTGTGCCGCCCAACAAGCGGCCGACCAACCTGATCTTTCAGAAACTGGCGCTGTTCCCGCACCTCACGGTGGCCGAGAACATCGCGTTCGGCCCGAAGACCCGTCACCTGTCACGGGCCGAGATCCGAGCGGCCGTCACCGACATGCTCGACCTGGTGGAGCTCGCGGGCTACGCCGACCGCAAGCCGGCGCAGCTGTCCGGCGGCCAGCAGCAGCGGGTGGCGATCGCCCGGGCCCTGGCCAACAAGCCGGCCGTACTGCTGCTCGACGAGCCGCTGGGAGCGCTGGACCTGCGGCTGCGGGTGCAGATGCAGCGCGCGCTGAAGAAGATCCAGCAGGAGTCCGGGACCACCTTCGTCTTCGTCACCCACGACCAGACCGAGGCGTTCACCATCTCCGACCGGATCGCCCTGATGAACCGGGGCCGGGTCGAACAGGTCGGCCGGCCCGACGAGTTGTACGACCGCCCGGCCACGGAGTTCGTCGCCACCTTCCTCGGGGACACGAACATCATCCGCGGCTCCGTCAGCGACCGTGTCCTGCGGGCGGACGGATTCAGCTGCCGTACCCCGGGGCCGGGCACGGCACTGTCCGTCAGGCCGGAGGCCATCGCCCTGCGGCACCGGCTGACGACCGGCTTCGACAACCGCTTCACCGCCCGCGTGACCGACCTGACCTTCCAGGGGCCGAGCATCCGCTTCCAGGTGGCGGTGGCGGACGCCGGACCGGAGCTGGTCGTCCAGCTCCCCGCCAAGGAGGCACGGGGGATCGCCGCGGGGGACGAGGTCGAGATCGGCTGGCCGACCGACGCCGCCGTCATGCTCGGCGCGGACAGCTAGCGCCGTGACCGGAAAGGTTCACCGCTTCGCGACGCCCTGCACGGCACCTCGCTGCGTTGTCGAAGTCGCCCGAGTACGCCCAGTACGAGGGTGATTCTCCGCCTTGCGATGCACCGCACCGGACGCCGCGAACCAGGCAAACCTTTCCGGCCACGGCACTAGCGCGAACTACTTAGGGAGAGACCATGCAAGGCAACACGAGTGCGTCCGGCGGGGACAGTTCGGCGGCCGGGGCCGCGCCGGGCGGGAGAAACGGGAGAAACGGCGCCGGCCGGACGCCGGTGTCCCGGCGCTCGCTGCTGGCCGGCGGAGGCGCCGTCGCGGCGGGGCTCTTCCTGGCCGCCTGCGCCTCGGACAAGCAGCCCGGCACGTCGAAGAGTTCGGGCGGCGGCAAGAAGCTGACCATCACCATGACGCCCTTCGCCGGCGCCGATCTCGGCCTGATGCCGAGGGAGTTCGCGAAGGAGTACCAGGACAAGCACCCCAACGTCCGGATCAAGATCGACGACACGCTCAACCTCGCCAAGCAGACCGCCGCCTTCCAGGCCAACCCCCACAAGCCGCTGAACCACCTGGTCTTCTCCAACGGCGGCGCGACCGCCGCCGGCAAGGCCACCGGCATGTACCTCAGGCTGGACTACGGCCGGATACCCAACACCACCAACCTGCACCCGCAGTTCATCGAACGCGACCACTGCGGTGTGGTGTTCGGCGCCGACCAGATGGGCCTGGTCTACAACACCAAGACGTACCCCAAGCCCTTCGAGTCCTGGACCGACCTGTGGTCGCCCGCCCAGAAGGGCAAGCTCTGCTTCTTCACCATCCCGTGGTGGGCCATCGGCATGGCCGCCAAGCTCAACGGCGGCGGCTGGGACACCATGGACCCGGGCTTCTCGCTGTGGACCGAGCACGCCAAGAACATCCGCACCATCGTGACGGCCAACCCCCAGTTCCTCAACGTCCTTTCCACCAGCGAGGCACCGCTGACCTCGCACTACCTGGGCACCTCCACCGCGTGGCGCGGCCAGGGCGCACCGCTGGGTTACAGCCGCCCCGCCGAGGGCGCGTTCTTCGACCCGGTCGGCGTCAACATCAACTCCGGCGCCTCCGACGACGAGCTCGAAGTCTGTTACGACATCGTCAACCAGATGCTGCTGCCCCAGTGGAACCAGCGCTGGGTGGACACCTCGATCGAGATCCCCGCCGCGAGCACCTCGACGCTGACCGACAAGCTCAAGGCCATCCCCGCCATCGCGGCCGGTCCCGACCAGAAGTTCGTGGACGTCGACTGGGACACCGTCGGCAAGAACATGGCCGCCTGGACGGAGCGCTGGAACCAGGACGTCGTCTCCAAGATCTGACGATCCACCCACGACCGGAAGGAAGCCGCACGATGGCGGACAACCGCCCAGGCGTCGTACGCGAGGCCGGGCCGGCGAGCGGGGCGGCGACGGCCACGGAAGAACGCCCCGCCCCCGTGGAACCCGGCACCCGCCGCAAGCGGCAGGCGCCTCCCGCGGGCCGGGGCCGCGACCGGCGTACGGCACTGCTGCTGCTCGCCCCCAGCCTGGTACTGCTGATCGCGGTGTTCGCCTTCGCGATGGAGTCGCTGGTCGAGTACTCCACCCAGAAGTACCAGCCCGGCGGTGTCAACACCCGCAACACCCTGGCGTCGTGGACGAAGGTCCTCGACAGTTCCTACTACTGGTCGGTGATCTGGCAGACCGTGCTGGTCGGTCTGCTGGTCACCGCGATCACCGCGGTCGTCGGCTATCTGACCGCCCTGGCGCTGCACCACACCAAACGGACCGGCTGGCGCAACGCCGGATACGCGGTGGTCTTCTCCTCGCTGGTCTTCTCCGGCATCGCGAGTGTCTACGCCTGGCAACTGCTGCTCGGCCAGGAGGGGTTCCTCAACTCCGCGCTCGGGGTGTTCGGGGTCGGTCCCGTGCACCTGCTCTACGAGCGCACCGCCGTCGTCATCGCCCTGGTGCACACCCTGCTGCCGCTGATGGTCCTGCCGATCAGCAGCACCTTCCGGCAGATCGACGGCACACTCGCCGAGGCCGCCGACGACTTCGGCGCGTCGCGCTGGCGCACCTTCCGCACCATCACGCTGCCGCTGAGTGCCCCGGGACTCATCGCCGGCTGCCAGCTCACCTTCGCCCTGACCATCTCCAGCTTCACCGCCCCGAGCCTGCTGGGCGGCGGACGGGTCGCGATGCTCTCCACCAGCATCTACTCGCTGGTCGGCACCACGGACTATCCGGGCGCCTCGGTCTGCGCCCTGGTACTGCTGATCCTGGCGCTGGTGTCCACCGGGGTGTTCGTACTCATCCAGCGCCGCTTCGCCGAAGCCGACCAGGGCGGCGTCACCATCAGCCCGTCGCCGCCCAGGGGCATCCGCGGCCTGGGGGTGTGGATGGCCGTCGTCTACGTCTTCCAGCTGCTGCCCGCCGCGATCGTCGTGATCAGCTCGCTGTCCTCGGTCTCCTACGGGGTGTGGCCGCCGCCCGGGTTCTCCACCCGGTGGTACACCAACCTCTACCACCAGGACGGAGTCATGGACGCCTTCGTCGGCAGCCTGTGGATCGGCGTCCTGGTGGCCGTGCTCGCCGTACTGCTCGGGACGGCCGGGGCGGTGGCCCTGGTGCGGTACCGCTTCCGAGGCAGCGGACTGGTCCAGTCGGTGCTGTTCTCACCCGTCGTGGTGCCCAAGATCGCCTTCGGTTTCGCGGTGTTCATGCTGCTGGCCCGCTCCGGCCTGTCCTCCGGCCGGTGGGCGGTGGTCCTCGCGCACACGGTGGCCACCGTGCCGTTCGTGATCGTCCTGCTGACCGCGGCCCTGGCACGGGCCGACCGCACGCTCGACTACGCGGCGATCGACCTCGGGGCCCCGCCCTTCCGGGCGTTCCTGCGCGCGACCCTGCCGCAGATCGCCCCCGCCATGCTGATCAGCGGAGTCTTCGCCTTCCTGGTGAGCTTCAACGAGATCGACCTGTCGATCTTCCTGCTCAGCAGCGACCAGCAGACCCTGCCGGTGTGGATGTACAGCTACCTCAACAACTACCAGGACCCGACACCCGCGGCCCTGTCCACGATCATGACGACGCTCTCGATCGTCGTCGTCGCACTGGGCGCGCTGCTCCTGCGGATCTTCCAGCGGGGACGCCGGCTCGCGCTCTGAGCGCCCGCCGCCCCCGTATCCGCACCCTTAGGAGGGAGACCACCCGATGGCCGAGCTGTTCCCGCGGCTGCGTCACGTCTGCGACCTGGACGCCGCCTATATGCGCGAGTACTCAGGACTGCACGACGAGTACGACGGTACCGTCGTCGACCTGTCGCCGGCCGGGGTGACCACCGCGCTGGCCGCGCTCGGCGGTCCCGTGCTGGACGACCCGCACGACGAGGCGCAACTGGCGGCCACCGAGAACGCCATGCGGACCCGGTTCGGCCGTCTGCGCCAGCACCGCTGGGACCCCTGGGTGCACATCGAGGCGCTCGACCTGTCGCCGTACGACCGCCCCTACACCGACGCCGGTGCGCGCGAGGACGCCAGGCGCCGCCATCTGCGGCTGTGGCCGGACACCGTGGACAACGCGCTGGAGGCACTCGACGAGCTGTCGTCCCCCGTCGCCAGCATGTTCCTGCCCGCCGCGCGGGGGATGGCCGCCGAGATCCGCCCCGACGACGGGGAGGACGGGCGGCGGGCGCTGGCCGCGCTGGAACGGCTGACCGCCCACCTCGAACGAGCGGCCCGGGACGGCGACCCGGCCCCGAGCCTGGGCCGCGCGGACCTCACCGCGCTGCTCGGCTGCGAGGACCGGGTCGACGTCGACCTCGACGAACTGGCCGCCATGGCCGACTCGGAGTACGCCCGGATGCGGGACGTCCTCGACGACGCCGCCGCCCGCCTCGACCCTGATGGCGACGCCGACCCGGCCGAACGGACCCGGCGGCTGAGCGCGCGGGTACGGGCCGACCACGGCGACTTCCCACGGATCCTGGCCGACACCCAGGCACAGGTGGCCCTGGCCGCAAGCTTCGTCCGCGAGCGCGAACTCGTGCCCACCGTGGACGACGCGTGCCTGGTGGAGCCCTCGCCGCCGGCCCGCAGCTGGGCGCCCGGCCGGGTCAGCTGGACCGCGCCGTGGGAGACGCAGGGCCACTCGCTGTTCCATGTGACCGGGCCCGCCGCGCACTGGTCCCCCGACGACCACCGCGCCTGGCTGTCCCGTTTCAACCGGCCCGCGATGGCCGTGATGGCCGTCCACGAGATCGGCCCCGGGCACTGCAGCCACGCCCTGATGATGGGTCAGGTCGCCCGGCCCGTCCGCAGGACACTGTGGTCCGAGCTGTTCTTCGAGGGCTGGGCCCACTACGCCGAGGAGATGATGTGGGAGGAGGGCTACCAGGACGACAGCCCCCTCTACCAGTTCGGCATGGCCCAGGAAGCCATGATGCGGGCCGTCCGCGTCCAGGCGGCCCTCGGCATCCACACCGGCGCCCTCACCGTCGCCGACGCCGTCGCCCTCTTCGAGAACAAGGCCTTCCTGGCCGGCCCCGCCGCACGGGCGGAGGCGCTGCGCGGCGTCTGGGAGCCGACGTACATCCGCTACACCTGGGGCAAGGTGCTCATGCGGCGGCTGCGCGAGCAGGCGAAGGCCGCCTGGGGGAGTGACTTCGGCCTGCCGCGCTTCCACCGCGAGCTGATGGCCTTCGGCTCCCCGCCGGTCGGCCTGGTGGCGGATGCCATGGGCATCGGCCCCGCGCCGGCGCGGCGGCCCGGCCCGGGAAGCGGGCGGATATGACGGCCGGTCAGGAACCCTGGCTTCCCCAGGAGTTGGAGCAGGGGCCCAAGAACACGGCACACGGCGGTACCGCCATGGTCTCGGCCATGCACCCGATGGTCGCCGACGCGATGCTGGAGGTGCTGCGGCGCGGCGGCAACGCCATGGACGCGGTGCTCACGGCCGTACCCCTGCAAGGGGTGGTCGAACCGCAGATGACCACGCTGGCCGGCGGTATGTCGGTGCTGTACTACGACGCCGCGCTGCGCCGGTTCGACTACATCGACGGCGAACTCGACCACACCCGCGACGCCCCGCCCGTGGCCGCCACCTGGGACCACTACGCGGCGGTCGACGGCGCCCTGGGCGCCTCCTCGGGCCGGCGGGTCGGGGTGCCGGGCACCGTGGCCGGCATGCACCTGGCCATGACCCGCCACGGCAGCGCCGCCTGGGCCGACTACTTCGCACCGGCCGTCGAGGCCGCGGCCGGCGGCTTCCCCATGTACTCCTTCCTCTACGGCGAGGCGTTCGACGCGGCCGGCCGGCTCTCCGCCCACCCCTCGGGCCGCGCGGAGTTTCTGCCGGACGGCCATGTACCGCCGGTGGGACAGCGCGTGGTCCGCCCGGCGCTGGCCGAAACGATGCGCCGGATCGCCGCCGAAGGCCCCGACCACGTCTACCGCGGCCCCTGGGCCGAGCGGTTCGTGTCCGCCGTACGGGACACCGGCGGCACCGTGACCGCCCGCGACCTGGCCGACTACTCCGCACGCGCGCTGGAACCCGTCCGGAGCGGCTACCGGGGCCACGAGATCATCGGCGCCCCGCCCCCGTCGACCGCGGGCGTGCTGATCTCGCTCGTCCTGGGCGTCCTGGAGCACTTCGACCTGCCGGCCCTGGGCCACTACACGCGTGAGCCGGAGGCGCTGGAGGTGCTGCGGCGCGCGACGGCCTTCGCCGAGTTCTTCACCGAGCGGTTCGTGAAGGACCCGCTATCCTACCACGTGCCCGTCGACGAACTGCTGTCGCCCGACTTCACGGCGTCGCTGGCCGCGCTGATCCGCGGGAACACCAGGCGCGGCCCGGTGCCCGCGGACAGCCGTCCGGTCCGCCCGCCCGGGCAGCCGCACACGAACAACACCGACCATGTCGTCGCGGTCGACGGCGCCGGCAACATGGCGTCCCTGACCCACAGCGTCTACGGCACCACCTTCGGCACCGGACTGGTGGTCGACGGCGTCCACGTCAACAGCGGCAACAGCTTCCCGGGAACCGGCAGCGGCGAAGGGCGCCGCGTCGTGTCGCCCTTCCCGCCCACGATGGTGGCCCGCGACGGGGTACCCCACCTCGCCCTGGGCTCACCGGGCCTGTCCGCGCGCGCCACCGCGATCGTGCTGGCCAACCACCTCGGCTACGGCCTCGGCCTGCCCGAGGCGATCGACGCCCCGCGCTTCCAAGGCGCCCAGAGCGACCAGCCGTTGACCGTCGAGGCCCGCCTCGACCCGCGCGTCCTGGACGCGCTCACCGCACGCTACGGCGCGGACGTACGGCTCACCACCCCGTACTTCTGGCACTTCGGGTCGGTCCACGCGGTGGAGGTCGACACGGACGGTAACCGGCGCGGATACTGCGACCCGCGGCGCCCGGGGCGGGCGGCGGGATGGTGACCGCTCCGCCCGGAACACCGCGGCACACCACCATCACGGGACGACAGGAGAGGGACACCACCCATGGCAGAGGGCACCGGGGGCCGCAGACCGGCCGCCAGCGAGAACACCAAGTCACCCAGCTACATGGGGCGCATCCTCAACCTGCTGGAACTGTCGGTCATCTCCGACGGGGCGCCGCTGACCCTGAGCGAACTGGCGGCGGCGGCCGACGCGCCGCTGTCCACCGTGTCCCGGCTGACGGCCCAGCTCGTCACCTGGGGATTCCTCCACGAGACCGCCGCACACCGCTTCGTGCCCGGCCGGCGGCTGGCCGTCATGGCCTTCGCGGTCAGCGAGCACCTCTACAGCAACGACCGCCTCCAGCAGGCCACCCGGCTGCTCACCGGCATCACCGGTGAGAGCACGACGGCCGGACGCATCGTCGGGAACAGCATGTTCATCATCGCGCGCACCGAGTCCGAACAGCCGCTGCGCGCGGTGAACCGGGTCGGCGAACTCATCCCGCCGGACCGTTCCGCGCTCGGCAAGGCGATCATGTCGCGGCTGCCGCGCTCCCGTCAGCTCGCGCTGCTGCGCGGCGCGGACGTCGAGGACCCCGAGGGAACGCTGGAGAAGATGCAGCCCGAGCTGGACGAGGCACGCCGGCTCGGCTACGCGGTCGACGAGGAGACCTACAGCGTGGGCCTGCGCTGCCGGGCCACCGCCGTCACCGGCCCGGACGGCGTGGCGGTGGCCGGACTGTCCATCAGCGGGCCCTCCGCCCGATTCACCCACGACATCGCCGAGAGCGCCGTTCCCGCCCTGCGCCGGGAGGCCGCGGCCATCGGCGACATGCGGTGAAGCGGCCCGGGGACGGCGTTCCCCGGCCCGCCGCACCGGCACCATCACCATCACCGAGGAGACACAGCACATGAGCGACACCGCAGCCACCGCCGACACCACCGTTGTGCGGCCGGGCCACACCGTCGAGACCGTTCCGGTCACCCGGATCGACAACGGACACGACCTCGCACTGACCGTCCACCGTCTGACCGGCGCCCGGCCCGGCCCCACCCTGGTCGCCTTCGGCGGTATCCACGGCGACGAGGCGATGGGCCCGGAGGAGGTACGCCGACTGGTCTCCTCGGTCGACCCCGCCGAGCTGTCGGGCACCATCGTGGCCGTGCCGGTGGCGAACCCGTACGCGTACCAGGCCATGTCCCGCTTCACCCCGCAGGACGGCCTCAACCTGAACCGTATCTTCCCCGGCGACCGCAACGGATCGGTCACCGAGCAACTGGCCGCCGTACTCGCCGAGATCATGCTCCAGGCGGACTACTTCGTCGACTTCCACTCCAGCGGCCTGTACTCCACCGTGGAGTACTCCTACATCGTGGACAACGGCCGCGAGATGGCCACCTCCTTCGGCGCCCCTCTGCTCTACCACCACGAGCAGTACGAGGGCACCTCGAACGCGTGGGCCATCAAGAACGGCATCTCCTCGACCGTGTGCGAACTCGGCGGCGGCGGGCAGCTGACGGACGCCTTCCTCGCCAAGGCCGTACGCCAGGGACGCAACATGCTCAAGGCCATCGGCATGCTGGAAGGCGAGGCGGAGAGCCCCGCCGTGCCGCAGACCGTGATGACCGAACTCGTCACCCTGCGCCCGACCCGGGGCGGCGCGATGATCTCCTACTTCACCCCCGACCGGCTCGGCGAGGTGATCAAGGGCGGGACCGTCATCGGCGAGGTCGTGGACCCGTACACCTTCCGGACGCTGGAGCAGCTGGTGGCGCCCTACGAGTCCAGCATTCTGGTGCTCACCCGCGAGAGCTACACCCGTACCGCGCCGGGCGACTACGGCTTCATGGTCGGCAACGCGGCGACCACGACCACCGTGGACGAGCTGTTCGGCGCCTGAGCACGGGGCGGACGGCGGGCGGAGCGAGGAGCGGCGTACAGCGATGGACATCAGGCATGTGCACGTAGTGGACCCCGAGGGCGAACGGGTGCTCCAGGACCGGAGGATCACTCTCGACGGCGACCGGATCACCGCGGTGACGGCCGACACTCCCGGGCCGGCGGCGCCGGGCGATCTCGACGGCACCGGGCTGTACGCGGTACCCGGGTTCATCGACTGCCACGTGCACGTCACCTCGGTGTCGGCCGACGAGTGGGCCGACACCGGGATGGCCGCGAGCTATGTCACCGCGCACGCGCTGCGGGAACTGCGGGCGATGCTGGAGCGCGGTTTCACCACGGTCCGGGACGCCGGCGGCGCGGACGCCGGGCTCGCCGACGCCCTCGACGAAGGGATCGCGCCCGGCCCCCGGCTGTACGTGTGCGGCCGGGCGCTGTCCCAGACCGGCGGCCACGGCGACCTGCGCCCGCGCGGCCGCCACCACGCCGACGACCACCCGGCCGTGCCCGGCATCGGCCGGGTCGTCGACGGCGCCGACGCGCTGCGCACCGCGGTGCGCGAAGGGGTACGGTCCGGGGCGTCGTTCGTCAAACTGATGCTGTCGGGCGGGATCTCCAGCCCGACCGACCGGATCGACACCCCGCAGTACAGCGAGGACGAGATCCGCGCCGCGGTCGACGAGGCCCGGCGGGCGGGCGTGTACTGCGCCGGGCACGCCTACACACCGCAGGCGGTGGCACGCGCGCTGCGGCTGGGCGTGCGCACGATCGAACACGGCAATCTGATCGGTCCGCCCGAGGCGCGGCTGTTCGCCGAGTACGACGCCTATTACGTGCCCACGCTGGTGACGTACACGGTGCTGGCGGACGAGGGCCCGGGGTACGGGCTCCCGCCGGTGAGCGTCGCCAAGGTCGCGGCGGTCCGCGACAGCGGCCTGGCCGCGCTGGGCCACGCCCACGCGGCGGGCGCCGCGATCGCCTTCGGCACCGACCTGCTGGGCCGGATGCACGTCCACCAGTCCGCGGAGTTCGCGCTGCGGGCCCGGGCGCAGCCGGGCTGGGCGGTGCTGCGCAGCGCCACCACCACCGGGGCGCGGCTGCTGGGCGCTGACGGCGAGCTGGGCGTCATCGCCGCCGGCGCCCGCGCCGACGTCGTCCTGACCCGTCACAACCCCGGTACGCACATCGGGCTGCTGGCGGATCCGCGGGCCGAGGTCGCCGCCGTCATCTCGCGGGGGCGCCTGGCGATACGGCGCTAGAGCGTGATGCCGATGCCCGCGGGGCCTGGCGCGGGGCGGGTCCACGTGGCCCGCGTGGCCGGAGCCGCCGGGCGGGCCGTCCGGGCGGGGGCGGTCCGTGTGCGGTGGCCCGTGTGCGGTGGCCCGTATACGGGTGGTCCGTATACGGGTGGTCCGTGCGCGGGCGGTCCGCCGTGCGGTGTACCGCGCCGTGCGGCGGGGGCTTCGGTCCGCTTCTTTCCGTTTCTTCCAGCCACCACACCCGCCCGACCGGCCGCCACACCCGGACCGGCGGGTTCTCCCGGGCGGCCGGTGCCGCCGCCCGGCACCGCCGGCCGCTCGGCGGCACCACCAACGAGACAGGGAAACGCATGCACCACACACCTCACCGCACCAACCCGACGCGTGTGTGCGGGCGGTCGGAGATCTTCCCGGTCGGTCTGGGCGGCATGCTGCTGTCCATCGAGGGCCGCCCGGACCGCGCGCAGGCCGTGGCGACGATCCACGCCGCCCTGGACGCGGGGGTCACCCTGATCGACTCGGCCTCCGCCTATCACATAGGCGCCGACGAGGTCGGTCACAACGAGACGCTGATCGCGGACGCGCTGGAGAGCTGGGACGGCGACCCGGCGCGGATCACGGTGGCCACGAAGGCCGGGCGGGTCCGTCCCGGTGACGGGCGGTGGTTGACCGACAGCAGCCCCGACCATCTGATCCGCTCGGCCGAGGCGTCCCGCGACCGGCTCCGCGCCGACCGTATCGAGCTGTTCTTCCTGCACGCCCCGGACCCGGTGGTGCCGCTGGCGCAGTCCCTGACCGCGCTGCTCCGGCTGGTCTCGGAAGGGGTGGTCGCCACGGTGGGGGTCTCCAACGTCACCGTCGCCGAACTCGACCTGGCCCACCAGATGCTGGGTGACGCGCTCGTCGCGGTGCAGAACGAGTTCTCACCCAGCGCCGTACAGCACCGCGCGGTGCTGCGCCGTGCGGAGGAACTGGGCCTGGCGTTCACGGCCTGGCGCCCGCTGGGCACGGTCGGCGTACGGGACGACGACCTGACCGCGGTGTTCACCGAGGTCGGCCGCGCCCACGGGGCCGGCCCCCAACAGGCGGCGCTGGCGTGGCTGTTGTCCACCAGTCCGGTACTCGTCCCGATCCCCGGCACCCGCCGCCCGGAGACGATCCGCGACTCCGCCCGCGCCGCGACGCTGCGCCTGGACGATGCCGCCGTTGCGCGCTTGAACGCGGCCTGCGCTCCGGCCGGCCCCGGGGCGGCGGGGCCGGCCGTGGCGGGGCCGGTGCGCTGACCGCGTTGTCCGGCGTGCGAGGGGGGAGCGTGCCGCCGGGCCGCCGGGGGCGGGTCGCCGGGCCGGGGCCTGGTGTGGGTGTACTGGTGCGGGCGTGGCTTGTACGGCGGCGTGAATCGCGGGCGGGTCGGCTTGGAGCGGCTGTGGCGGGCGGTGGCGGGCGGTGGTGAGGGTTGGCGCCGGCCGGGGTCGCCGGCCGGCGGCTGGACGGACGGGACACGGAGTATCACGCGGCCGAAGCGGGCGCACCGCCCGAACCGCGAACCGAGTCCGCGGGGCCGGCCGGGCCGGTACCCGGGCGCGGGCCGAGGGGCGCGTCGCCGGCTGAGGATCTTCCCTTCCGGCCTCTGGGCACGTCTCCGGGGCCGGGGCCCGAGGTCACAGGGCGATCAGTCCTGCCGGCGTGTGTCTGAAGCCGCAGGTGTCGAAGTAGAAGGATCGCAGGTGTTCTTCGAAGTCGACGTGCAGCCACTGGCACCCGGCAGCGCGGCATTCCTCGGCAGCTGCTCTGACGAGCGCTGCTCCTACCCCGTTCGAACGACTGCGCTGGGCCACGACCGTGTCCAGGACGAACGCGTGGACGCCGCCGTCCCAGGCGACGTTGACGAAGCCGACCAGACGGTCGTCTTCCCGGGCGCAGACCCAGCCGAGGCTGTGACGTCGAAGTCTCGTACGCCAGTCCGTCTGTCCGACCGGATGACCGAACCCTTCGGCGTGCAGCTTGTTGAGAGCCGAGTTGTCGACGTCGCCCCGCCACGTATATGTGATCGTCATGGTCCGAACCTAGTGACCACCGGAGCCGGACGGCATGACGGGCCGGCCAACCCACCCTCGTCTGCGGTCAGAACTGCTGAACGACGGACGCGCCGAAGACCGGCAAGTGCTGCCCGAACCGTTCGGCAACCGCTGTGGCAGCGGACGAACGGAGCCTGTCCGACGCGGTGTTGTGGGAGTCGCCGTGCGGGGCTGTGCTGCGGGCCCGTGGTGCGGGCTGTGGTGTGGGGCGGCGGCGGTGGGGCCGCTGCTCCGGGACCTGTGCGTGGGTGGTGGTTGCCGGGGGCTGTTGTGCCCGGCTGCTGGCGGAGCGCGCTGGAAAGGGTCCGTGACCGGCGGCAGCGCTGGTCACGGACCCTCTTGTGGTGGCGGTTCGGGGCCGGGGGCCGGATTCCGCCGGGCGGGCCGGCCGGGAGGTTGCGGGCCGCGGGGGACCGGGGCTGCCGTTGCGGCGGGTGATCAGCGGCTTGCCGCGGTCTGTCCTGGCCTTGTGCCGGTTGTCGGGGGTGTCCGGGGGTGAAGCTTCCCCGTTGACCTGGACACCTGGAGACTGGGACGTGGTCCCAGAGGAAGTAGAGCCAGGTGAGCAACAAGCAGGGCAAGCGGTACTCGGAGGAGTTCAAGCGTGATGCCGTCGCGCTGGCCCGATCCTCCAGCAAAACGGTCACCGAGGTGGCCCGAGGCCTGGGAGTGAGCCCCGAGGGGCTGCGGAGCTGGGTCAAGCAGGACAAGATCGACCGCGGCGAGGGCGGCCCGGGCGAACTGACCAGCGCCGAGCACGAGGAATTGCGTCGCCTTCGCCGGCAGAACCTCGAACAGCAGAAGACCATCGAGGTCCTGAAAAAAGCCACGGCCTTCTTCGCGCGGGAGAGCGACCGGTGAGCGAGGTCTACCGGTTCATCGCGGCGGAGAAGGCCACCTACCCGGTCACCCTGCTCTGCCGCGTACTCGGTGTTCCTCGCTCCTCCTTCTACGCCTGGAGCGACGGCGAGGACACCCGGCGCGCGCGCCGTCGGGCCGACGAAGCACTCGTGCACGAGATCACGGTGGTCCACCTGGCCTCCAGGGGCGCCTACGGCGTCCCGCGCGTTCATGCCGAGCTGCGGCGGCTGGGCCATGGCGTGAACCGCAAGCGTGTCGAGCGGCTGATGCGCGAACGAGGCATCGCCGGAGTCACCCGCCGTCACCGCCGGTCGCTGACCCGGCCGGACAAGCAGGCGCGGCCCGCACCGGACCTGATCGGCCGTGACTTCACCGCGGACCGGCCCGGCACCCGCCTGGTCGGCGACATCACCTACCTGCCGACCGAGGAGGGCTGGCTCTACCTCGCCTGTTGGCTGGACCTGGCCACCCGCGAGATCGTCGGCTGGTCGATGGCCGACCACCACCGCGCCGACCTGGTCGTCGACGCCCTGCACAAGGCCCACGGACGCGGTCGCCTGGAACCGGACTGCATCGCGCACAGCGACCGCGGAAGCGAATACACCTCGGCTCAATTCCGCAGCGAGGTAACCAGGTTGGGCATGAGGGCGAGCACCGGACGCACCGGCTCGTGTTACGACAACGCCGCAGCCGAGAGCTTCTGGGCGGTTCTCAAAGCCGAGATCGGCACCCGGACCTGGCCCGACAGGGCAACCGCCCGCACCGAGGTCTTCTCCTTCATCGAGACCTTCTACAACCGGCGCCGACTACGCAAACACCCCAACTGGGGCTACCTGACCCCGCACGAGACCCGACAGCGGCACACCATCGCCGCATAAGAACGAGTGTCCGAGATCACGGGGAAACTTCAGAGACTCCATTCGTGCCCTCTCAGACCAGCTGATCGTTTCAGGGCGTCTCACACAACGATGACAGAGAGGGCCACCCGAGCCCGACCATGCGACGGTCCTGCTCGCCCACCGGCTTCACACACGCGTCGCCCACCCGCTGCACGCCGCCGCGCTGGCACAGCGGATTGTCACCGGACGCTCCGACGCGCCGCTTCGGCTGTCCGCCGCCCGCACCGACGGCGGCGGCGATCTTCCCGTACCGCCCTGGGCAGTCGACCTGATCTCCGCAGCCGGCCGCTTCGCGGAGCTGGACGGGAGGCCGCCCGGCCGCCCAAGCGTGCAACTCGCCCCTGGGACAGGAGAGCCGTGGACGAAGCAGCCCACATATGCGGCCTGTTCGAGCGTCAGGTTCTCAACAGGAGCCAAGCGCGTTCCAGCCCGCCGCGTACACGGGCCCACCCGAAAGAATGAATGACCCTGACACAGTCCCCCGCGCCACCCCGCCTACCCGATGCTGGGGGCATGGCAGAACGTCCCCGGGACTTGTGGGCTCAGCTCAACATGGCGGTCACGCACATCGGCCTGTCAGCGCCCGGCGCGGTGAGCGCCCGAGCCCAAGGCAGGACAACCGTCATCACGGGAAATCAGGTGCGCACCGTCACCCTGGTGCTGTCCGGGCACACATCCGCAACGACCACCGCTGTGCAGGACCACTTCGGCTGGCCCGTGTGGGACGCGCCCGCTGTACTCGCCCAGGACCACGGCTGGAAGGCCGTCTTCAACTCGGCCAACCGTACCTTCGAAGGCTTCTACGACGAGTCGAAGCACAGCACCGACCCGGAGATCGTCCGCATCGCAGTGCCCGTCCGCCTCACCGACGACATGTGGCACATGCTCGAGAAAACCGGAGCCGTCGTCATGTGTATCGGCCTGACAGGGGATCCGACCACGCAGGCCATCGCCACTGGAGTCCGGCAGCGCCGGTTCCGCGCAGCCCTGGTCGAAGCACTGTTCCACTGAGCAACCCCAGCCGTGACGTAGCCCAGCAGTACTTTTCCGCGCCACGTTGAGCGGGCCGCGTCCGCGATCTCAACCCCAGTGCGGTTCCAACTCTCACACCGGTGAACAACAAGGGCTCCCAGGCCCTCGGCGGCCCGCCGGAACACCAGCGGGAGAGCACCACGGCCTTGAATCGCGCCGGCCGCATCCCGCCCGGCAGCGAAGGCGGCCAAATCGGCGCTGAGCACGAAGGTTCGGCCCCTGCCGCTGACGGCGCCACCGGCACGGGGCCGCGACACTGTCCGAGTGCCTCTGGTACGGGCGGCTACCCGGCTGCCACAGTGAGCACCGTGCACGAAACAGACACCGAGGCCAGCGATCTGACGGTCGAGCAGCTCGTCCGTGACAGGTGGGGGAGCGACCTGCCGGCCGCAGGGCTGCAGCAGCGGTTCACCGAGCCGGGCTGGACCTACCAGGAGCAGGTGCCCCGCCCGTGCCCGCAGTGCGACGGCGTACTGCACTCGCTTCGCCGCCCGTACGAGTCCGCAGGGCGCAAGTACCGGTACGTCGCCGTCGTCTGCCCCGCCTGCCCGGCTGCGTTCACGCTCGCCGACCTCGGCGTGAAGACCTACGACAGGCTCCTGCGCCCCACTACCCCGGCCACGCCTGCGGCGGCCGCCGCCCCCGGACCGCAGCGTACAAAGGCCGCTCCTGCGGTGACCGCCCGCGCCGCGGCACGGCTGGTGGCCGGACCCGACACGGGCCCGTGTCCGAGCGGGCCCGGCGTGAGCGTCACGGCGATCCGCCTGCCCCACCCCTCCCGCGAACCCGCACCCACCACCGCCCCCGTGGGCCCGGCGTGGCCCGAAGACCTGCCCCTGCCGGCCCAGAAGGAGACGCGGGCTCTGTGGTGGGGCAAGATCACCGACCCCGCCTGGAACGTGCCCGAGCCCGCACTGCGCGCCGCCACCGACCTGAGGGTCATCATCCCGGCGGGGGAGCGCTTCGACACCCTGCGCGACGCTCTCGCTGGTCTCGGCGCCCAGGTGCGCACCGCCGCGCACTGGGTGGAGGACGAGGTGGTCACCACGGTGTCCGACCTCGGCGCGCCCGTCGAGCTGGCCGCCTGGCCCGGCGGCGTGGCGACGCCGGCCGCAGGGCCCGCCGCATACGCGGCCCGGGACGCGTTCGCCGCCCAGTGGGACGCCCTGGACGAGCTCCCCGCCGGCGACACCGAGGCGTTCGTGCCCGTCGAGGACCTCGTCCCCGAGGTGTGGAAGGCGCTGCTGCCGCACCCGGCGTTCAACCCGGTCCAGGCCGCCGCCATCCCCGCCGTCACCGACGGCGACGAGCACGCCATGGTCGTTGCCCCGACCGGAGCCGGGAAGACCGCGATCGGCATGGTCGCCGCCCTCACCGCTCACCAACGCGGCCGCAAAGCCGCCTGGCTCGTTCCCCAGCGCTCCCTCACCGACGAACTCGACCGCGACCTCGCCGCCTGGCGCCGCGCCGGGCTGCGGGTGGTCCGCCTGACCGGCGAAGCCGCCGTCGACACCGACCTCATCCGCGAAGCCGATCTGTGGGTCGCCACCACCGAGAAGTTCGAGGCGATCTGCCGCGCCGGCTCCCTACGCGCCGCGCTCGCCGAAGTCGGCTGCCTGGTCGTGGACGAGATCCACCTGCTCGGCGACCCCGTCCGGGGCCCGGTCCTGGAGGCGCTCCTGGCCCGGGTCCGCGAGGACGCCACCCGGGTACGGATCGTGGGCCTGTCCGCGACCGTCGCCAACGCCGACCAACTCGCCGGATGGCTCGGCGCCCGTCTCATCCGCTCGCCCTGGCGCCCGACCCGCCTGACCTGGCAGCTGCCGGCCATGCCACCGGACGCCGACGCAGCCGACTGGGCGACCCGCAACAACACCCGCACCCGCCGCACCGTCGACCTCGCGCGCCACCACACCGCCGGCGGCGGCAGTGTCCTGGTGTTCTGCGGCAGCAAACGCTCGGTCCGTACCACTGCCCTCGCCCTGGCCCATGACCGCGGCGTCGACACCACCGGCGCCGACGCGGACGACAGCGATCTCGTGGAGCGCCTGTGCACCAAGGCCGGCGTGCGCCTGCACTACCGCGACTGGCCTCACAAGCGCGAAGCCGAACAGGCCTTCCGTACCCGTCAGGCCGACATCCTCGTCGCCACCTCCACCGTGGCCGCCGGCGTCAACCTGCCCGCCCGTGCCGTCATCGTCCGCGACACCCAGATCGGCATGAGCCGTATCGAAGTGTCCATGGTCCAGCAGATGTTCGGCCGTGCAGGCCGCATCGGCGCCGGCGAACGCGAAGGCCACGCCTACCTGCTCACCGCCCCCAGCGAACGCCACCACTGGCAGGCACGCCTCGCCGCCGGATACACCGTCACCTCCCGCATCCGCGACCGCCTGCCCGACCACCTCCTCGCCGAAGCCGTCCAGAACCGCCTCGCCACCACCACCCAGGCCGAGAACTGGTGGAAGAGCACCCTCGCCTTCCACCAAGGCCACCACCCCCTCGACCCCCTCCACGACGCCACCGACTTCCTCACCGACACCGCCTACCTCACCCGCACCCCCGACCCCGACGGCGGCGACGACCGCATCGAAGCCACCGAACTCGGCCGCCTCACCAGCCGCTTCATGGTCGACGCCGACCTCGCCTCCACCCTCGCCGACGCCACCGCCCACCTCCCCGTCCCCGACAACCCGGACACCGCGGAAGACGCCCTCATCGCCACCCTCGCCACCCGCCTGCCCGCGCTCGAACAAGCGCCGTTCACCGACCGCGCCAAAGCCGAGCTCTACAACGTCCTGCGCACCCTCGGCCAACCCGGCCAGGCCACCACAGACGCGGACCAGGACGAGGAGGAGGACTGGCAGCCGGTCGCCGGCGACCTCGCCCGCGCCGTCCTGCTCCTCGTCGCCCGCGCACCCCGCGCCTTCCGCGGCCGGCCCGCATACATCCGCGGCATCCCGGCGGACTCCATGGCCCCCGTCCTCGACGACGCACAGCGCTACCTCGCCTGGCTCGGCGCCCAAGGCCCCCTCGCCACCGTCCACCCCTGGATCGCCATCACCGCCGCCGACCTCGCCCAGCGCATCCGCTGGCGCACCCTCGGTCCTTCCCGTGGGGCCGGCCGACTGCTGTGGATGTGCGAACAGATGGCCACCCCCGCCCACACCCACGCCCTGGTCCCCACCATGTGGCAGGCCGCCCGCGCCCGAGGCATCGACTCACCGGACTGGCCCGGCACCACCCCGCCCAGCACCTGCCGCCTCACCCTCGCCGAATACCAGACCCTGAGACGGACAGACCTGCACCCGCTCGTGTACGTGAGGCTCGGGGGACCAGGGCGGGGTGTGGCGCAGCGCGACGACGGACTTCACCTTGAGGCTGCCGTGGGACTGGGCGAGGGCGCCGACCGTGCTGGCCGCGGCGACCGTCTCCCACGGGCGCTTCTGCCCGACCGCGAGGAGGGAGAGGCTGTCGAGTGCGCGGATCTCCAGCAGCGGGTCGCCGACCAGGCGGGCGGTGGCCAGCGCCTCCGAGCACGCGGTGCGGGCCCGGCCCCCGCTCCAGGTAGCTGCCGCTGGTCAGTGCCCGCTCCAGCTCGCCGAGGACCCGGCGGGCGGGCGGTGCGCGCGGCCCGCCCGCCGGCGGTGTGGTCGATGGCGTACAGCCCGGCCACTTCGGCGTGCAGCAGCACGACGTCCGCCGCGCCGACCTGCCGGCCCGGCCGGTGCGTGCTGCGCCGCTCGGCGGGCATCTGGAAGCCGAGCTCCTCCAGCGGCACCCCGAGCGGCGCCTCCAGTACCTCCTGCTGGCCTGGGTGCGGCAGCGGTGGGTCGGGCGCCTCCCAGCGGCGCAGCTGACGCACGCTCACCGCGGCCTGGATGCCGAGCCGGTGGCCAGCGCGGCGAACGCGACGACGAGGGTCTCCTGGGTGCAGCCGGCCGCTTTGCCCAACCCGGCTGGCGTGCTGGTGCCCACCGCCTGCTCTCCTCGGTCTGAGGAGTCGTCACACCCTGGCGCCACCGGGCGGGCGGCCGGGCTGAAGTGGCCGGTGAAACGTGCGGTCGGGGTGGCACCGCTCCCGTGGCTGCGGGCGGTGGACTGGAACTGCGCCTGTGGCGCGGGTCGGCTGGGTCGGATGCGGGCCGCCGCCGGTCGCCTCCGAACCGGTGGCCCACCCGACCGACGTGCCGTCACCACCCCTGAGGGCCCCGATGCCGCACCGTCTTCGGCGCGGGCCGCTGTACCGCCTGACCCTCACCGCGACCGCCTCCGACCCGCACCGGCGCGTGGCCTGCGTCGGCCCCGCCCGCAGGTTGGTCCACTGCGCCGCCACCGGCTGGGGCCTGGACGGCGCCGCACTGGACGACCTGGTGACCGTCGCCTCCGTACTGCTCGCCAACGCCGCCCGCTACGCGGGCCCGGCCCGGCTCACCGCGCTGCTGCGCCTGGACGCGGCCGGCGCCCGGGTGCGGTTCGAGGTCGAGGACCAGGGCGCCGCCCTGCCCCGGATCGTGGCCGGCATCGGCGACGACCAGGCCGTCACCGGCCGCGGCCTGCTGATGGTCGAGGCCCTGGCCGAAGAGCGGGGGAGCACCCGACCGGCACCGGCAAGGTCGTCTGGGCCGAGCTCGCGCCCTGCCCGTTCCGCTGGACCTGCCCGCCATCGCCGCCCAGGCCCGACAGCACCGCCCGCAGCGACTGCATGCGGGCCGCGTCTATGGGTACCGGCCCCCGCCGGATCCCGGCCGTGCCCGTGGCCCGCCATGCTCGTTGGACCCGCCGAGCGCCTTCACCAGGGCGCGTGGCTGCGCCTGCTCCGCACCGCCCGGCACGAGCACCCCCACGGTACGGGCGCCGCACGGTGAAGCCTCCGGGAGGCCGGGCCCGTACACAGCCCGGCCGCCCGTCCGAGGCCCGGCAGGTCGGCGCGCTACTTCCCGGCCGCGGCCGCGGCCCGGGCCTGCCGGAGGTGCTTGAGGAGGCCTTCAAGCAGGGCGTTCAGGGCTGCCGGGGCGGGGACGTCGTGCATGTCGATGCGGCTGCGCTGGGGGCCGATCTGCCGGTGCAGCACGTCGTCGCCCTGGGTACGGAAGTCCTGGAGCTTCTTGAGGTAGTCCTTGTCGGTCTTGGTCCGCCCCGTGACGTTGCTGGCGACCTGGGCGAACCCGGCCACGCCGAAGACCGGCGGAACGTGGTCGATGATGGCGCGCAGCAGTGCGTGACACGAGAACGGTTGCTCGTGCTGGTAGTTGAAGTTCAGCTCCCTGCACTGCCGGACCAGCTTGTCGGTGAAGAAGCGGCCGGCGCCGTCGAGCTCGACCAGCTCCTCGATCAGCGCCTCCTTGACGTAGACCGACCCGGAGGTCTCCGGCGCGGCGGGGGGCTCCGCCGCTTCCTCCCCGGCCTGGCCGGGCCGGGGCGCCGCGGCATACTCGCGGGGCAGCGGCACACCCTGCTCGGCGCGGTAATGGTGGTAGTTCTGCTCCCACATCTGTTCGGTGACGATCCGGCAGACGGTGGCGACGTATGCCTCCACGTCGGTCGCCTGCGCGTACTCCTGGATCTCGCGCTTGATCTCCTTGGCCCACGCCGGTCGTCGGGCAGGTTCGGGCCCCGTCCGCTTCCCCCCCAGGTGCTGGGCTCATCGTCGAGGATCTGCGGGAGCGCGGCGATGAACTCGGGCTTGAGGCTGGGGATGGCCTCGGCCAGCTCCGGTGAGTTCAGCCAGGTCTGCGTGACCTCGGTCGGCGACGGTACTGCGGCTCGTTGCAGGGCGATCATGTGGTGAAGCACCCGCAGGAACGGGTCTGCGAGGAGAGGGCGCAGCTCGCCGAGCGGCAGGGCGGCCGCGACCGTGAGCCTGACCGGGTCGCCGTCGCCGATCATGCGCCAGTCGTGTTTGGCGGTGAAGCCGTAGGACGGCCCGAGCGTTCCGGTGCTTCCGACGCGGGGCAGGGACGCCATGATCTTGCGGGCATCGAGCCCGCGCTCGTCCATCCGCTTGACCACGTAGTCCCAGATGGGCCAGACCCAGGTCTGCACGAAGGGCGTGGCGATCTCCAGCAGCAGCGTGAGCTGCTCGTCGGCGAGCTCGTTCGGCAGGGCGCTGGGCGGTTGGTTGGGCGAGGTGGCGCGGACAAGCCCGCTGGACAAAGGTGCCTCACTCGCTGGGAACAGGGGAGCGGAGAAGAGCAGGACCACGAAGCGGTCGGGCGCGGCCTTGCCGGCCAGCGACTCGACGGTGTGGTCGCCCCGGCGGGTGGCCAACTCGCCGTGGTGGCGAACACCCTACGCCGCTGCCCTGCCCGGTTGGCACCGTCTTCCCAGCCCCCGGTCAGGCCAGAGTGGCGTGCACCCGCGTCGCGTTGGCCGGAGGCGGCCGCGCCTGCCCTCCCCGACCCCTGGCCAGTTGCACCGGCGCACAGCAGTGCCGCGCGCCCTTTCCTCTTTGACTCCAAGAGCAGACGGGCGTAGTATTTGGTTAAATTCTACTTTTTGGGAGTTGTCTCGTGAGAATCAGCATCGGCGGCGAGCGGGTCGAGGTGCACGACGACCTCGCCCAGGCGCTGCTCGCGGCCCTGCGCGGCGAGCGGCTGGTCGAGCCGCCGCAGGCCTCCGCCTTCGACGACCTGACCGCCCTGGTCGCCTGCATCAGCCGCGTCACCCAGCACCTGAACGTGGTCAAGGAGCTGGCCATGTCCCGCGCGGACGCCAGCGACAGCTACTCCAACCGGCGCGCCCTGGGCATCGCGGCCGCCATGGCTCCCTCGCAGCTGGGCCGTGTCCTGGAGGGCCACGGGCTCCCGCGCGACCGCCGAGCCGGCGGCGTGGACCTGGCCGTGGCGTTCCGCACCACCGACGACGGCGTGCTGCACCTGGCCGCCGAGGAGGACGTGGCCGGCCTGCCCTCGTTCACCCTGCCGTTCAACCCCGCGCAGGGCGTGGTCGAGCCCACGGAGTTCGCCGGCCGCGAGCTCGAGTTCTACTACCGCCGCCAGGTCCCGATCGCGGTGGCCGATCTCGGGCGCACCGCCGGCTACACGCTGCGCCCCGAGCAGGGCCCGATCGCCTGCCTCACCGAGCGGGTCTTCGACGCCCTGTTCGGCGACCCGCGGATCGACCCGACCCGACCCAACGGACGCTGAGGAGACCGGCCCTGATGTCGGATGACCTGTTCAACTCCGTCGACGCTCTGCTGGCGGCCGTGAACACCGGCCTGCCGCTTCCGGCGGAGCGGCAGCGGCTGCGCCTGGCGGCTGGGCTGACGCCTACGCAGATCGCCGCGGTTCTGCGGGTGGACTCGGCCCTGGTGTTGGGCTGGGAGGACGGATCAGCCGTTCCGGGCCCGGACATCGCCCCGGCCTACGCGCGGCTGCTCGCGGGCCTGGCGGAGCGCTTCCCTGCGCCTGAACAGCCCACCGCTCCGGTCTCGGTCGTGCCGCAGGCGTTCACCGCCCCGGCGCCCGCCCAGGACACGGGTGACGGCCTAGTGGTTCCGCTGCTCGACCAGAACCCGGACGGCTCGCTGGTGATGGGCGAGTCGGCGCCGTGCGTGCAGTGCTGCCAGCCCTCCGTCTATCGCGCGCAGGGCCGCCCGATGCACCTGGGCGGGTTCTGCCGCCCCGCCGCCCAGGCGCCCCAGGCCGCCGCACCGGCCGCCCAGCAGCCGGCCCCGGCTCCGGCGGGCCAGGCTCTGCCCGCCCCGGTGGCCCTGGCGCCCGTCGCCGCCCCGGCCGCGCCCGCTGCTCCTGCTCCTGTTTCCTCGTCGCCGGTGCGGCCCGCGCCCACCGCTTCCCCGGCCCCGTCGGCCAGGCCGCGCCCGGCGACGTCCCGTCCCGCTACCCGTCCGGCTGCGCCGCGTCCGGCCGCCACGGCTGCCGCTGCGCGCTGGTGGTCGGCGGTCGCGCTGGACGTCGCCGAGGGCGGCGGCTGGGTGCTGGACGTCCCGCAGATCCCGGCTCCGGCCGGGCCGAAGCTGGGCGACTGGTTCGCGTGGCTGGGAACGGGGCTGCCGCTGCGCGTCGAGCGCGCCCACCCGGCCGGACGCGGTGGCGACGGCATGGTCTGTCTGACCGCCGCCGCGCTCAAGCAGCTCGGCCTGCCCGCCATGCTGCCCGGCACGGAGAAGGCCCTGGCCGCGCTCCAGGCCAAGCTGGCCAAGGCCGCCGCCACGGTGGGCATGGAGATCTCCGAGGCGATCGGCCCGTCCTTCCACGCCTTCCGCCGTGCCGGGTCGGCCGGCGGCCCGAAGACCTCGGTGCGGGTCACCATCGCGCCGTGGCTGGGCCAGGGCGACGGCCGCCAGCAGGCCGTCAGCTCCCTCGCCGCCCCGCTGGCCACCGCCCCCGACGGCACCCGGGACGGGCTTGTCCTGGCTCGCCGCTACCGGGCCTTCACCACCGACCTCGGCGTCGCCCCCGGCGCGACCACGGCCTCGACCGCGATGTTGCTCCTGGACGCGGTGCGCCCCCGCGTGGAGTGGACCAAGGACCAGGCGATGGGGGAGTGGTCCTCGTACATGCGCGAGGGCGCACTGCCCTCGGGAGACCTGTGCGTGCCGCCGGCCGCCGGGGCCCGCCACCCGCTCACCCGCGAACTCCTCTCCAAGGGAGAGACGGTGTGCGAAGAGGAGGACTACAAGTGGTGGGCCCGCGAACTCACCACCGAGGAGGCCGGCCGCCAGTTCGCGGTCGCAGTCGACGTGTGCGCGAGCTACCTGTCCGTCACCGACTCCCTGCGCCTGCCCATCGGCCCGTACGCGTACGTGGAGCACCCGGCCTGGGACGGCAAGACCGCCGGCCTGTGGTGGTGCGACTTCACCGGCACCGAGGTTGACTCCCTGCTGCCGCACCCGGCCACCTTCCACGGCCAGCCGCCGACCGGGCCCGGCTGGTACGCCACCGTCACGGTCGCCTACATGGCCACCACCTACGGCTTCGACCAGGCCACCATCACCGCCGCCTACCTGGCCGCCCACACCGCACCGCTGCTCAAAGAGTGGACCGGCCGGATCAGGGGCGGCTACAAGCGGACCTACGCCGAGCTGGGTCTGTTCGACGGCCAGAGCCCGGAGGAGTTCCTGGCCGCCTACGCCGTCCACAGGGACGTCGGCACCGACCCGGTCCGCGCGGACGCCCTGGTCCTCGCGGAGACCTACAAGAACGTCTACAAGGGCGGGATCGGCAAGTGGGCCGACTCCGCCCGCCACCTGGACGACCAGGTGTGGCTGGAGAAGGTCGCCGCCTCCTGGTCCTACGACCCCGCGCTGCGCTTCCAGGTCATCGCCGCCGCCCGCATCGCCGCCCACCGCCGCCTGCGCAAGACCCTGCTGCTCACCGGCCGGGCCCCCTTCGCGGTCAACGTGGACAGCTACCTGTACGCCGCCGCCGCCCCGTCCCCGCTGGAGCTGCTCCCGGTCAAGGACGACGGCACCCCGGTCCCCGGCGCACTGCGCCTGGGCATCGCCCCGGGCAGCCACAAGCACGAAGCCTCGATCCCCCTGGAGGCCGTGGTCGAGGCGATGGAGCGCCGGGAGCACCCCTCCAAGCTGGTCCACCACTACACCACTGACGGCACCCCGATCGCCCCGGAGCAGACCGACAACGACGACGAGGAAGGCGGCAACTGATGGCGGCCAAGGGGCTGTTCGGCCGGGTGCGCGAGGCGCTGTTCCCCTCCAGGAAGGCGCCGGTGCAGTCCACCACGCAGGCCGGCCAGGTGCGGGAGCGCAAGTATAGCGGGAACACCAAGGCCATGGCCGCCGCCTACGGCGTCGCCCCGCGCACCGTGCTCCGCTGGATCGACGGCACCCGCCACCCCAAGGGAGAAGCCGCCGAGCGACTGCAGCGCGAGGCGGTCGACGTGCAGACCACCGAGCGCGGCCGGGAGCGCAAGGCCAAGCAACTGGCCCAGCGCGGCACCGTCTCCGGGATCGGGGCCCGGGTCGGCCGCACCATGACCTTCGAGATCCGCGGCTCGGACGCGGTCCGCGCCCGCGACATCCACCTGAACCTGACGGGCGAGCAGGCCGCCGCCCTGGCCCTCGCCGAGAACGAGGGCGAGGTGCGACAGATCGTCGGCCAGGCCCTCGCGGAATACTTCAACGGCGGCCCCGGCTACGGCGGCTTCGGCCCGGACGACTTCGACTTCGACCCCAACGACTTCGACCTGACCTGACCCGGATCAGCACACAGCCTCCTTGCAGGAAAGCCTGATTGGCGGTGAGAGCCCTGTGGGACCACGAACTCCGCGCCGCCGGCGCCACCTCACCCGTCGTCCTGGCGAACAGCGGCGTCCCGCGGCGGGTGGTCGCACTCGTTGCCGTACCGGCTGACCCCGGGGGCCGTCTCGCCGCCGTCCTGCCGCAGCAACCCTGCCGCTGGGCCCGGGACGGCATCCTGCGCGCCGAGCAGCGAGGAACTGCTGGTCTCCGAGCACCCGGCCGATGCCTCACCCCGCTACGCCTCGCCGTCGGGCGGCTGACCGGAGAGCCGACGGGTGGGTGGTCGTAGTCACGACCACCCACCCGCCCGCGCCCGGTACCAGGCTCAGGGGCCGTGCGGGGTGGGGATCGCGCGGCTATCGCGTCGGGCGGGAGCATCAGATCGATCACCGGGTGCGCGCCGCCGTCGAGCGAGACGAGCAGTCGCGCCGCCCATCCCTCGGCGGCGAGGACGGCCCCGTGCGGCGCGTCCGCCCGGATCGGCAGGACGGTCAGCAGCACCCAGTCGCGGCGGCGGGCCGGCCCGTGCCGCGGGTGCTGGTGGTGTTCGGCGAGCCGGTCGCCGACCGCGGTTGCTTGTCGGCGGTTCACGCTGCCGATGTAGCGGCACCAGCCCCGGGCATCCCAGGCCACGTACACCGCGCGCGGCACGGTGATCTCGCTCCGGGCGGCCTCGACGGTCGCCCGGCAGGCCAAGGCCGGAGGCCGGGTCGTCGGCGCGGGCGAGGGCACCGGTGTCCAGGAGCGGCGCCAGGGTGCGGACGGCGGGGGCGAGCCGCCGACGGATCTGACGGGGGATCGTTACCGAGGTCACGCGCCGTCACCGTCCTCGTACTCGTCCTCCGGGTCCGGCATCACGTTGGCCACGGGGCCGAACTTGATGAGAGTCTCGGTGATGCTGCCCAACTGAACCCGCAGGGCGTCCACACTGGTGACGAGGCCGAACACCTCACGGCCACGGGCGTGGGTCTGGGTCATCTTGGCGAGCGTGAACGCGGCCCGGCTGGCGGCCTTGATCGAGTTCTGCAGGATCCGGCGCTGCCGTGCGTCCTCGGTCTCCGTAGTGCTGCCGCTCCCGGTCTTGCCGTCGAGCTTCTTCTTGAGCTCGGCGATCGACGCCTCGGCCTCCACCGGGCTGGCGGCGTAGACCAGGTCCCACTCGTAGTCGATGGAGACCACCGCGCCGGCCTTGTCGACGACCGGCTCGCCATCCCGCATCACCGCACCGTCGATCTCCCGCGCGGCGGTGTGGAACTGCTTGGGCAGGATGCTGGGGTCGGCCGCGACGTGCGCGTAGGCGATGGAGTGGAGCATCCGCAGCCCGCCCTGGGTGCCGGCCAGCAACGCCAGCAGGGCGTTGGGGGTGTGCCGCAGCGGCGCGGTGCGCACCTCACGGGCCGCGGCGAGCTTGGAGCCGCGGTCACGGGTGATGAAGCCGGAGACGATCGCGGCGGTGCCGCCGAGCACGGTCAGCTCGGCCACCGCGTTGGTCTCGTCCAGCAGCGCCCGCTCGAGGATGCCGTCGAGGACCTTCAGGGCGTCGGTGCCGCGGGTCAGCGTCCAGTTCCGCTTCCACACCGTGTCGGTGATGGTGCCGCCGTTGCCGAGGGCGCGGGCGTACTGGTCGATGGCCGGGGAGCTGCGGTAGGCGGACAGCGCCATCGACGCGATCCGCTCGCTCACCTTCTGGCGGTCGGCCCTGCCGATGCCGAACTCCTGCTTGAGGAGCCGGTTCATCCTCTCAGCCTGACCGGCGAGCATGCCCTGCTGGTGCAGGGCCACCGACCACAGGCGGTGCGGCGGCAGGCCGAGGAGCTTGTGCATCGTGGCCGGGCTGACCTCGCCGAGCAGCACCTTGTACGTGTCGGCGTCGACCAAGTGCTCGCGCAGGGCGTGCCGGTAGACGCGCTGCATGCCCTGGGTGTACTGCGCGCCTTCGTCCCACGGGGTGACGTGGACGTGCAGGTTGGCCACCAGGTCGTCGCGGGCGGCGACCAGGTCGGGCAGCGGGGTGCCGTCCTCCGTGACGGCGCCGACCACCACGATGGCCGGGAAGGTCAGGGTGTGGCCCTCGCGGCGGGTCGCCTCGGTGAGGACCTTCTCGGCCAGGCCGCGGCGTACGCGGGCGGCCATCTCGGTCACCTTTGCGCGGGCCGAGCGCTGGTCGGCCGGCCGGCGCGGGCCGGAGCGGTCCACCGGGCCGATCACGGCGGCGACGCACGCCGCCGCCGCCTCGTCGATGTTGCCGCCAGTGCGCGCCAGCCACATGCTGACGAGCCGGCTGTTGCCGTCGCCAGCGACGGTGTAGGTCTCCTCGACGCCGTCGTCGTAGACGACCCGGACCAGGAACAGCGTCATCGGCTCCTTGATGCCGTGCTGCAGCACGCTCTCGGTGTAGACGTTTCGCTGGCCCTGGGCCCCGTACGTCTGGCGCATGCTCTCGGTGACCGCGTCGGCCAGGGCCTGACGGTCCGCCACCCGCACTACGAACAGCGCCCTCGGCTGCCCGGTCGCCTCGTCGATGAAGGTCCTGTAGACGACCGGGGCGTTGTTCTCCTGCTTGTCGTCCATCGCGGTGTGCAGCTTGTGCACCCACCGCTGGTTGAGGAAGTCGGGCAGTACGTCCAGGTCGGTGAACCGCCGGTGCGGCGGGATGGCGTACAGGGTGCCGCCGACGACCGGCTTGGCCATCAGCAGGCCGGCGTCGGCGGTCTCCCCGGCCGCCTCGACCAGCTTGCGCAGCAGCACGGGGTCCACGGCACCGCCGGTGACCACGGTGGCCGCGTCCTCGTCCAGCGAGTTCACCGGGTTGTCGAGCAGGGTCTTGCGGAAGCCGCGCAACTGCGTGACCGGCGCCGGGTCCGGCACCTCGTCGGGGCGCCGCAGCAGCGGGGGAAGACTGTCGTTCTCGAACGCGTCGATACTCATGAAAAAACGCCCTTTGGGGACTGGCGCGCCGCAGGCTGAACCTGCCATCCCCGGCATCGGGCCAGAGACTCCACTGCGCGCCGTCCAAAGGGCGGCGGGCGTCGTCACAGCTCCCCACCGGCTCACGGTCCGGTACGTCACCATGCCGACCGGCGTTCCACGAAACTAGGCGAGCCACTGGTCGGTCCCGAAGGCGCTAGCCGCTCTTCACCTCGCAGGTCCAACCCTGCGAGGTGCAGTTCCGTATAACCGGAGCGGTACGCGGCCGACACTCGACGCACCGGCACCTGCCAGTCTAACCCCCCTCAGCTCGACCGGCCGACTCCGTTGTGCGCAACGTGGTGAGACGACCCGTGCACTACGGCCGGGCACGTCCTCGGCCTGCCTCGCTCCGACACGGCTCCACAACGCGGGGTACGGGCGCTCCGGCGCACGCGATGGCGGCCAACGAGACCGTGCTCGCCCACCCTGCGCGTTGTTGGGGCGCGACAGATCGGTACCCGCCACCGGCCCGTCTCCGGCACACGCCTACTCCCAGCGCATGCCGAGTTCGGCGAGGCGCTCGGCGCGGGCGGCCGGGATGTCGGCGCGCCTGCTGCGGCTGTTGGCGATGAACATGCCGAGGCCGATCTCGATGGTGGTGCCGTCGGCCAGCTCCAACGGCTCCTTGTGCTTGCGCGGGACGGTGAGGTGCCCTTCGCGCTCCCGGTACTGCGCGGCGGCCGCCAGGTTCCGCTGCTCCTTCTCCGCGTGGGTCACCTTTGGGGCCGGCCGCTGCTCGGCGGTCAGCGGCGCCAGGCCGAGGACGTGCTCCAAGGCCCACTGCTGGGCGGGGCCGAGCTTGTCCCAGCCGATCTGCTGCGTGCGGGCCCATCCGGCGAGGTCCTCGCCCTGGACGACGACGCCGTCGGGCTCGGTGCCGGCGAGGGTCCCGCCGACCTTCGCGTGGCGCCAGGCGAGGGTGAAGCTGCGCTGCCAGTCCACCGACCATCCGGTGGGGCACCAGGCGGGGTCGATGGCGTCGTAGGCGGCCTTGCGGTCGGCGGCCAGTGCCCCGGTCCAGTCCAGGCCCTGTTCGCCGGCCGCGGCGCGGCGCTCCAGGGCCTCGGTGCGGCGCTGGGCGGTGCGCAGGTTCTTCATGATGACGCCGACCGGGCGCCCGCCCCACACGGCGTCGGCAGGCGGGCAAGCATGTCCGTGCTCGGCGGCGTAGCCGGCGACCGCGGTCAGGTTGTCGGTGAAGGCGGTATCGAACGCGGACCAGACCATGCCGAGCTCGTCCAGCAGGGCGATTCGCTCGGCGTCCAGGACCCCGGCGGCCTTGTAGCGGCGCTGGTCGGCCACCCACGCCCCGACCCGGTGCCCCGAGGTCGCCCGGTAGGCGTAGGGCACCTTCACGTCGCCGAACTTCTCCCGGTAGGCGAGCAGCTCCTCCAGACCGCGCCGGAACTCCTCCCGCTCGGGCTCCAGCACCCGGGTCCGCACGAACGCCGCGATGACCGCCGGGTCGCGTCGGCTGGAGAACTGCAGCAGCTGCGCCTCGCCACCGGCGGAGCTGAACTCCTCCGGAGCCCCCGCGTGCCGCGACTCCTGCGGGGGCCGGGCCTCGGACTGCGGCAGCGCCAGGCGTTCGACGGAGGCTGCGTCGTGCGACCGCAGCGCCATCAGAACCTTCGCTAGCCCGTCGTACGCCTTCGAGGTGAGCAGCTGCTCGCCGTCCTCGTCGGCCCCCAGCAGCACGGGCACTACGATGGTGGCTACCTTCCCGCTGCCCGGGTGCATCCGCAGAGCGCGCCCGACGGCCTGGACCAAGTCGACCATCGACCCGCGCACGTCCGCGAAGAACACGCTGTCGCAGTCGAAGGTGTCCACCCCCTCGGAGAGCACTTTCACCGACGACAGGATGTACCGCAGCAGCTGCCACCCGTCCTCGCCGACCAGCGAGGAGAACGTGCCCAGCGCGGCCCGTCGCTCCGCCGGGGTGTGCTCGGCCTCCAGCCAGCTCGTGCCGACCAGCTCCGGCCGCGGGTGCAGCGCCGGATCCCGCTCCCACAGCACCCGCGCCACCTCTCGCAGACCGGTGCTCAGCGCCCGCGCCTCCGCCACCATGTGGTGGAACGACAGCACCCGCGACAGGTCCCACTCCGTACACGCCGTCAGCAGCGCCGTCTGCAACGCGGCCAGCCGAGCCCCCCGGTACTCCACCGACCGGTCACTCGCACCGCGCTGCTCCAGGCCCTGCAGCACTGGGTCTGCGACGTCGACGCACAGGATGCGGTACGGGGCGATCACCCCGTCCGAGATCGCCCTCCCGAGCGGGTAGTCGTGCGCGACGGGCCCGAACAGCGCCTCGTCGTCCATACTTGCGATCAGCTCCGCCGCCTCGATCCCCACCGCGGCGGCCCGCTCCCGATCGTCCTCCTTCACCGCCCACAGCCTTGGCGTCGCCGTCATGAACAACCGCCGGTCACACGGGATCCGGGCATTGTCCAAGATCGCCGCCCACGGCCGCCCTGCCTGCCCGGACACCCGGTGCGCCTCGTCCACCACCGCCAGCGACCACGCTGGCAACCCGGCCCGGTGGGCCCCCTCCAGGTGCCCCAGCCCCACACTCGCGTACGTGGCGAACACCGTCACCAGCCCCGGCCCGGCGGTCCACTTCACCAGCTCCGCAGGATCCGTGGTGCACTTGATCCCCGGCTGCTCGCCGGCCCTCAACGAGCAGAGCCCGAACATCCGCCAGCCGCGCCTCTCCCGCTGCCACACCCCGACCGACTGCTCTAGCAGCGGTAACGAGGGGACCAGCACCAGTGCCCGCTCCGCGTGGAGGCGGGAGGCGACGTGAACAGCCGTCAGCGACTTGCCCGCCCCCGTCGCGGCCCTGATCTGACACCGAAGCCCCTCCGGCGGCACCGCCCCCGACGCGGGCAGCGTCAGGAGCCGGACCGATGCCCCGCACGCCTCCTCCTGGTTCGGCCGCAGCTTCCTCGCCATGACGGATGCCTCCTCTTTCCGGAACGAGCGAGGAACGACAGGAAGTGGATCACGACACTGATCGAGTCCGCGATCTTGAGCCCTCCCCGGAGCCTCCCTAACACCACAGAGTTTAGCGGGATTGCGTCTTTGAATCAGGAGGGCGGGCGAAGCCCGCCCCCGGGCCACCCGAACGAGTGAACTCGCGACAGGACCATCCAGCACCACCCGCCCGAGATCGCGAAGCGCCCACCCACCGCCATCTCATCGGGCGAAGCCCGGCCCCAGCCAACCCACCGTCAGGGCCGCAGGCCCACACCTCCTCGACTCACGCTCACTTCTCCTGCTCCGCAGGAGAAGTGAGCCACCATCTACCGAACACCCCACACTCGCCCCCACCGATCGGGCGCAGCCCGATCACGCCCGGCGCAGCCGGGCCACGCACCGCGGCGCAGCCGCGGTGCCCCCGGCCGAAGGCCGGGTAGTCGGCGGGCAGAGCCCGCGCGCA